>NZ_DATBMI010000077.1:0-2440 GCF_036554925.1 Pedococcus sp. | reverse complement strand
GCGCATCGAGAAGCAGTAGCCGCGGTCGGGGGTCACGTTGACCTCGACGACCTCGTCGGCGAGGCCGAGCAGCTCGATGGCGTCCTGGCCCGGCTCGAGGCCGGCGACGACCTCGGGGTTGTCGCCCAGCCACTCCTCGAGAACGATGATGCCGTCGTGGTCGTCGCCGAGCCCGAGCTCCATCGCCGAGCAGATCATGCCGTTGGAGACGTGGCCGTAGGTCTTGCGGGCGCTGATCTCGAACGGGCCGGGCAGCACGCCGCCGGGCAGGATGCAGACCACGTGGTCGCCGGGCTTGAAGTTGTGGGCACCGCAGACGATGCCCTGGGGCGTGCCCTCGGTGAGCATCTGGCCGTTCTGGCCGACGTCGACCTGGCACCAGTTGATGGTCTTGCCGTTCTTCTGCTTCTCGGGCGTGACCTCGAGGACGCGCCCGACCACGAGCGGGCCCTGGATGTCGCCACCGTGCAGCGCCTCCTCCTCGAGGCCGACCTTCACGAGGCTGGCCGCGATGTCGGCCCCCGTGGCCCCGGCCGGCACGTCGGCCAGCTCCCGCAGCCATGACACTGGCGCGCGCATCAGATCTCCATCCCGAACTGCGTGCTGAACCGCACGTCTCCCTCAACGATGTCCCGCATGTCGCCCACCCCGTGGCGCAGCATGAGCGAGCGCTCGATGCCGAGGCCGAAGGCGAACCCGGTGTAGCGGTCGGGATCGATGCCGCTGGCGGTCAGCACGCGACGGTTGACCATGCCGCAGCCGCCCATCTCGATCCACCCCGTGCCACCGCACGTGCGGCACTGGCTGTCCTGCCCCTCGCAGATCCAGCAGCGGCAGTCGATCTCGGCGCTCGGCTCCGTGAACGGGAAGTACGACGGGCGCAGCCGCGTCACCGTGCCCTCGCCGAAGAGTCGCGAGACGAAGGCGTCGAGGCTGCCCGTGAGGTGGGCCATGGTGATGCCCTCGTCGACCACGAGGCCCTCGAACTGGTGGAACACCGGCGTGTGCGTGGCGTCGAGCTCGTCGGTGCGGAACACCTTGCCCGGGCAGAGCACGTAGATCGGCGGCTCGCCCCCGAGCATCGTGCGCACCTGCACCGGCGAGGTGTGGGTGCGCAGCACGAGGCCGAGCTCGGGCGGGTCGATGAAGAAGGTGTCCTGCATCTGCCGGGCCGGGTGGTCGGCGCCGAGGTTGAGCGCGTCGAAGTTCAGCCACTCCGACTCCAGCTCGGGGCCCTCGGCGATCTCCCAGCCCATCGCGACGAAGATGTCCTCGACGCGCTCCGTGACCAGGCTGATGGGGTGGCGGGCGCCCAGCCGGCGGCGCGGGACCCGCACCGTGAGGTCCTGGGTCTCCTCGACGAGGATGCGCTGGTCGCGCTCGGCCTCGAGCTCCTCCTGGCGCGCCCTGAGGGCCTGCGCGACCTGGCCACGGGCCTGCCCGACGCGCTTGCCGGCCTCGGCCTTGGCGCTCGGAGGCAGGGCGCCGATCTCGCGGTTGGCCAGCGCCAGGGGGCTCTTCTCCCCCTGGTGCGCCAGCCGGGCGGCCTTGAGCTCCTCGAGGGAGCCCGCCGCGGCAATGGCCGCCTCTGCCTCGGTGACCGCCTGCGCGATGGCGGCGGGGTCGAGAGCGGCGACCTCCACGGGGTCGTACTGCTTGTTGGGTCCAGACATGCCTTTTCCTTGTCGGCTTTCCACCCGTGTCCGGTGGGCGCGGCGTCCCGAGTCTAGGGGCCGCGCGCGGGCGGTCCTGCTGCTGGGTGAGGCCTTCGGAGGGCGGAGGCGAGGGGTATGCCGCGTGGCCGCGGCCGCGCTCAGGGAGCGGAGCGGCCGGTGGCGGCAGTCGCCGGACGTGGTCGGCGGGTGGGGCGCCCTCAGCGCAGCGTCGCGGCCGCGTCCGAAGGCGCGGTAAATCGCTGCGTCGGCGATGCCATGCCTCCAGCGTGCCCCTGCACTCCCCCACCGGCAAGCCGATATCGAGGTGTGGGCACGGCTAGCCTGTTGGCCGTGCGCGACGATGGGGTGGCCGAGCAGGTCGAGTACTACCGGCGGCGCGCCCCGGTCTACGACCAGTGGTGGGCCCGTCGGGGCTCGTACGCGCTGCCGCCCCAGCTGCACCGTCAGTGGTTCGAGGACGTCGCCGAGATCGAGCAGGTGGTGCACGACTTCGCCCCCACCGGCGACGTCCTGGAGCTGGCGTGCGGGACGGGCCTGTTCACCCGTCTCCTGGTCGAGCACGCCGACCGGGTCACCGCCGTCGACGCGTCACCCGAGGTGCTGGAACTGAACCGCCAGCGGCTGCCCGATGCCGCCGTGGAACGGGTCGTCGCGGACGTGTTCGCGTGGGAGCCGCCGCGTGGCGCCTTCGACAGCGTGGTCTTCACGTACTGGCTCTCGCACGTGCCCGACGACCACCTGGCCGCATTCTGGGCCTCCGTGGG
>NZ_DATBMI010000049.1:0-41926 GCF_036554925.1 Pedococcus sp. | reverse complement strand
GCCTACGTGGCTCCCGTCTTCCTGGGCCGTGGCAGGCAGGCGATGACCGACATCGGGATCACCACGATGGCCGACGCCCTGCGCCTGCACCCCAGCGACATCACGGTGCTCGGCGAGGACGTGCGCATCACGGCCGCCCTGAGGGGCCGGCCCGACACCGACAGCGAGGAGCGCTGATGTTCACCGGCATCGTCGAGGAGCTGGGCGAGGTCGCCGCCATCGAGGGCGGGGAGGACTCCGCCCGGCTGACGGTCCGTGGCCCCCTCGTCACGGGTGACGCGACCCGGGGTGCGTCCATCGCGGTCAACGGAGTCTGCCTGACGGTGGTCAGCCACGGCGACGGGGAGTTCACCGTCGACGTGATGGCCGAGACCCTGCGCCGCTCGAGCCTCGGCGCGCTCCGGCCCGGTGCCCGCGTCAACCTCGAGCGCGCGATGGCCTCCGGGGGCCGCTTCGGCGGGCACGTCGTGCAGGGCCATGTCGACGGCACCGCGCAGGTCCTCGACCGGACGCCCGGCGACCGCTGGGAGCTCGTGCGGTTCAGCCTGCCGGAGGACCTGTCGCGCTATGTCGTCGAGAAGGGCTCCATCACCGTCGACGGCGTCAGCCTGACCGTGGCCGCCGTCGACGACTCCAGCTTCACCGTCTCCCTCATCCCCACCACGCTGGACCTGACCACTCTGGGGCACAAGGGCGTCGGTGACCCCGTCAACCTCGAGGTCGACGTCCTGGCCAAGTACGTCGAGCGCCTGCTCACCACCACCACGACCACGCACCCCGCGAAGGACCCCGCATGAACGTGCTCCAGTGGCTCTACGAGGCCCACCTCACGATCGCCGGCCACGAGATCGCGTGGCGCGAGATCGTCGGCAACGGTTTCGGCTTCGCCTCCGCCATCGGCGGCCTGCGGCGTCGCGTGTGGGCCTGGCCGGTGGGCATCGTCGGCAACGTCCTGCTCTTCACCGTGTTCATCGCGGCCACCTTCGACGCGCAGGCCCAGCAGCCGCTGTTCGGGCAGGCCGGTCGCCAGGTGTTCTTCATCATCACCAGCCTGTACGGCTGGTGGCGCTGGAGCGAGCACAAGAAGGCGCACGGCGACGCGGCCGGCCACGCGATCACGCCGCGCTGGGCAACGGCCCGCGAGCGCGCGGCATACCTGCTCGTCGCGGTGGCGGGGGTGCTGGTCCTGCAGGCGGTGTTCGCCGAGATCGGCGCCGTGTGGCCGGCGCCCCGGTGGTACTACTGGTGCGACGCCTGGATCTTCGTCGGGTCGATGCTCGCGACCTACATGATGGCGCGCGGGTGGAACGAGTTCTGGCTCGCCTGGATCGCCGTCGACCTCGTCGGCGTCCCGTTGCTGTGGCACTCCGGGTACTACCCGACCGCGATCCTGTTCGTGGTGTACGGCGGGCTGGTGGTCTACGGCTTCTTCGTCTGGGTGCGGGCCTCGCGGGTCGAGCGTCGGCCCGACCACGAGCTCGAGGCGGCGAGGGCGTGAGCCGCCTGGCGACGGTCGAGGAGGCGCTGGCCGCGCTGCGTGCCGGCCGGCCCGTGCTCGTGACGGACGACGCGAACCGCGAGAACGAGGGCGACGTCGTCCTCGCGGGGGAGTCGCTGAGCGAGGAGTGGATGGCCTGGGCCGTCCGGCACTCCTCCGGGTACGTCTGCGCTCCGGTGCCGGAGGCCACCGCCGACCGGCTCGGCCTGCCCCTCATGGTGGCCGACAACCGCGACCCGCTGCGCACCGCCTACACGGTCACCGTCGACGCGGCGGACGGCGTCACGACGGGCATCTCCGCCGCGGACCGTGCCCACACCGTGCGCACCCTCGCCGACCCGGCCGCGACGCCGGACAGCCTCATCCGGCCCGGGCACGTGGTGCCGCTGCGGGCCAAGGACGGCGGCGTGCTGGTGCGCCCCGGCCACACCGAGGCCGCGGTCGACCTGTGCCGCCTGGCCGGCCTGGCCCCGGTCGCCGCGATCGCCGAGCTCGTCAACGACGACGGCACGATGATGCGGTTGCCAGAGGTGCTCGAGACCGGGGCCGAGCACGACCTGCCGGTGCTCACGATCGCCTCGCTCGTGGCCTGGCGCCAGCGTCACGACCGTGTCGAGCGGCTCGCCGAGACCAGCCTGCCGACCGAGCACGGCACCTTCGCCGTGACCGGGTACCGCGACCTCGTCACCGGCGACGAGCACCTCGCACTCGTCAGCCCCCGCGGCATGGGCGGGCGGGCGCCGCTGGCACGCCTCCACTCGGAGTGCCTCACCGGAGACGTCCTCGGCTCGCAGCGCTGCGACTGCGGCCCCCAGCTGCACCGTGCCCTCGAGCGGGTCGCGGCGGAGGGCGGCGTCGTCGTCTACCTCCGCGGCCACGAGGGCCGGGGCGTGGGACTGCTGGCCAAGCTGGCTGCCTACGAGCTGCAGGACCAGGGCTTCGACACGGTCGACGCCCAGGTCGAGCTCGGGCTGCCCATCGACGCCCGTGAGTATGCCGCCGGCGCGGCGATCCTCACCGACCTCGGCATCGAGGCGGTGCGCCTGCTGACGAACAACCCGATGAAGGTCGACGCCCTGCGCGGGCACGGGGTCGAGGTGGCGGCGGTCGAACGGATCAGCATCGCCCCGCTCGCCACCAACGAGGCGTACCTGCGGACCAAGCGCGACCGCCTGGGCCACAGCCTCATGCTCGGCGCGACCGACTCCGGGGCCAGCGCGTGAGCGGCGAGGGGGCGCCGGTCGTCACCGCCGACGGAGCCGGCCTGCGCGTCGCCGTCGTCGCGGCCTCGTGGCACACGCAGGTCATGGACGGCCTCATCGCCGGGGCGCAGCGGGCGCTGGCCGAGTCCGGCGTCGAGAGTGCCCCGCTGGTGCGCGTGCCGGGCACGGTGGAGCTGAGCGTCGCCTGCGCGCGCCTCGCACCGGCATACGACGCACTGGTGGCGTTGGGCGTCGTGATCCGTGGCGGGACACCGCATTTCGAGTACGTCTGCTCAGGCGTGACCCACGGCCTGACGGACGTGAGCACCCGCACCGGGGTGCCGATCGGCTTCGGCGTGCTCACGTGCGACGACGACGCGCAGGCCCTCGACCGCGCCGGGCTGGCTGGCTCGTCGGAGGACAAGGGCCACGAGGCCGCGATGGCGGCGGTCGCCACCGCCGTGACCCTGCGGGAGCACGCGCCCCGTACCCTTGTCCCGTGAAGACGTTCGATGACCTGTACGCCGAGCTGACGGAGAAGGTGGCCACCCGACCCGATGGGTCCGGCACCGTCGCTGCCGTGGACGCCGGTGTCCATGCCATCGGGAAGAAGATCGTCGAGGAGGCGGCCGAGGTCTGGATGGCTGCGGAGCACGAGGGCAAGGACCGCGCCGCCGAGGAGATCAGCCAGCTGCTCTACCACCTGCAGGTCCTCATGAAGGCCTGCGACATCACGCTCGACGACGTCTACGCCCACCTGTAGACCCACCCACAGGAACCCCCACATGCTGCGAATTGCCGTGCCCAACAAGGGCTCCCTGGCCGAGTCGTCCGCCGAGATGCTGCGCGAGGCCGGCTACCGCGTCCGCCGCGACTCCAAGGAGCTCGTCCTCGTCGACCAGGACAACGAGGTCGAGTTCTTCTACCTGCGACCGCGCGACATCGCCGTCTACGTCGGCTCCGGCACCATCGACTGCGGGATCACCGGCCGCGACCTGCTCCTCGACTCGGGGAGCGCGGCGATCGAGGTCATGCCTCTCGGCTTCGGCGCGTCGACGTTCCGGTATGCCGCGAGGCCGGGACAGTGCTCGTCCGTCGCCGAGATCGTGGGCCACCGGGTGGCGACGAGCTACGCCGGCCTCGTGGAGAAGCACCTCGCCGACCAGGGCATCTCGGCCCAGGTCGTGCGCCTCGACGGGGCGGTCGAGACCGCGATCACCCTGGGCGTGGCCGATGTCATCGCCGACGTCGTGGAGACGGGGGCCACCCTGCGCAGCCAGGGGCTCGAGGTGTTCGGGGAGCCCATCCTGCGCAGCGAGGCCGTCCTCATCCGGCGCGAGGGCAGCCACGAGACCGCCGCCGTCGACGTGCTGCGCCGCCGGCTCACTGGCGTCATCACCGCCCGCCACTACGTCATGCTCGACTACGACGTACCGGCGTCGCTGGTCGACGAGGCCTGTGCGATCACTCCCGGGCTGGAGTCACCGACGGTCTCGCCGCTGCAGAACAAGGACTGGTTCGCCGTGCGCGCCATGGTCCCGCGCCACGGCACCAACGCGATCATGGACCAGCTCTACGACCTGGGGGCCCGCGCCATCCTCGTCACCGACATCGCGGCCTGCCGGCTCTGACGTGTCGACAGCGCACCCTGGCCGGGACGGCCAGGCAGCCTTCGCCACCTTCCGGCCCCGCCGCGGCCGCGCCGTCTCGGCGGTGTTCGCGGTGCTGTCCGTCCTGCTGTTCGGAGTCATCGCGGTGCTCCTGCCGGGCCTGGGCGCCGGGGGGCAGTGGCGTGTCGGGGACCGGCTGTTCTTCGCCGGCGTCGGCCTGTCGATCGCGGCCCTGCTGTGGCGCTACGCGACGATCCGGGCCACGCCCACGCGGGACACCCTGACGATCCGCAACCTGTTCACCACCCGCACGGTGTCGTGGCAGAGCGTGGTCGACCTGAGGTTCGGCGGTGGCGACCCGTGGGTGACGATCGAGCTCGACGACACCGACACGGTGGCTGTCATGGCCGTGCAGAAGGCGGATGGCGCGTTCGGGCGCGCCGAGGCCAGCCGGCTCGCGGCGCTGATCCAGGCGCTGGGGCCCTCGGCGACGAGCCCCGACGTCCAGCCCGACTGAGAGGGCGGCCGGGTGGCTCAGGCGACGCGGCGCAAGCCGGGCCGCAGCCGCCAGGCGAGGGCGATCTGGAGCAGCATCAGCAGGGCGAGCGACATCCACACCGCCGTGAAGCCACCGGTGGCGTCGCGCAGGGCCCCCATGGTGGTCGGGCCGAGCGAGGCGATCGAGTAGCTGACGAAGAACGCCATCCCGGCCAGTCGGCCGCTGCCGGACGGGGTCGCGCTGTAGTCGACGATCAGTACCAGCGCGAGCGCGAACGCGGCTCCCTGGCCGAGCCCGAGGACGACCGCCCAGAGCCACGGCGCCGCCGTGGGGCCCAGCCAGAGGCCGAGCTGCCCCACGAGCCCGCACAGGGCGGCCAGCAGCAGGAGCCGCCGGTGGTCGTGGACGCGGTCGCTCAGGGCAGGTCCCAGCAGGCCGGAGACCAGCTGGGCGAAGGAGAAGACCGACAGCAGGTAGCCGGCGTGCGTGGGGTCCCAGCCCTCGGCGACGAAGGTCGGGGCCAGCCAGGCGAGTGACGAGTAGAACTGCCACGACTGGGTGGCGAGGTACGCGGCGACCAGCCAGGCGGTGGCGTGCCGCCAGGGGAGGCGGTGCTCGAGGTCATGACGCGCAGCCGTCGCCGCGCGGTGGCGCTCGGCGCCGCGGGCGACGGGGAACCACGCGGTCAGGCCGACGACGCCCAGCAGCGCCCATGAGGCGAGAGAGCCCTGCCAGCTGCCCAGCCAGCCCATGAGCGGCACCGACAGCGCGGACGAGGCCGTGGCACCGCCCATCATCGCGAACATGTACAGGCCGGTGACCAGCCCGGAGCGCTGCGGCGGGAACAGCTCCTTGACCAGCCCGGGGAGCAGGGTCCCGCCCACGGCGATGCCGACCCCGGCGGCGAACGTACCGGCATACAGCGGCCACACCAGGTCGCCGAAGTAGCGCAGGCCGGTGCCGACGGCGAGACACGCTGCGGCGATCTCCACGGCCCCCGGGGCCCCGATCCTGGCGGCGACCTTCTGTGCCGCCGGCGCGAAGACGCCCATGCACAGGACGGGGAGGGTGGTGAGGGCCCCCATGGCGGCGCTCGACAGCCCGAGGTCTGCGGCGATGGTCTCCACGAGTGGCGGCACGCTCGCCATCACGGTGCGGAGGTTCGCAGCGACCGCCACGAGGCCGAGGGTCATCACCCACAGCGGAGGCAGGTGGCGGTGCGCTGAGGTCACCCGCGTCAGTCTTCCTCAGCCTCGGGCGAGTCGGCGTCCGGGGGCCCCGTGAGGTCGTCGGCGCCCATCGGCTCCGGCATGTACTCGCGCGCCTCCTCGTAGGGCAGGCCGGTGAGCATGAGCAGGTCGACGACCATCGAGCGGATCTGGGCGCGCAGCACCTCGCTGGACAGCCCGGCGGCCGGGTCGATGACGGCGCTGACCTCGGCGACCGCCGACAGCCCGCGACGTGAGGCGGTGGGCAGGCGCCGCTCCCGCAGCTCGGCGGCGATCTCCTCGGTCACCTCGGCGAGGCTGGCGAGCAGGGCCACGTATGCCGCGGGCACCGGCTCCCCGCGCCACGTCGCCACCGCCGCCCGGCGGACCAGCACCCGCAGGTTGCGGATCGCCCGGTCGAGCGGCTCGAGGAGGTCGGCGATCACCTGGACCGAGGGCAGGTGGCGCCGGCGGATGGGGGAGAGCCGCACGACCGCCATCCCCTCGTCGGAGGCACTGCGCAGCTCGCTCAGCATGGACTCGGAGGCACGGGCCCGCGCGAGCGTGCGGGAGGCGAGGTCGGAGTCGCCCTCGCGCAGGGCGGTGACGGTGTCCGACAGCAGCTCCGAGAGCTCGTGCACGACCTGCGCGGCCTGCTGCCGCGGGCGCCGGACGGGGGCCACCGGTGCGACCAGCGTGAGCACCAGGGCGAGGCTGCCTCCGATCAGCGCGTCGACCCAGCGGGAGAAGGCCTGCCCCGGCTGTGCCACGAGCGTGGTGACGATGACTGCCTGGAGCCCCGCCTGGGTGATGAGGAGCATGCCCGCCCCCAGCAGGGTGGCCATGCTCATGGCGATGACGGCCACCAGCACGATCTGCCACACCCCGGAGCCGAAGTAGTGGATGAACACGTCCCCGACGAGGACACCGACCGCGACGCCCAGCATGACGTCGGCGACCCGGCGCAGCCGTTGGCCGTAGGACATGCCGAGGCAGATCATGGCTGTCACGGGCGCGAAGAACGGCTGGTAGTGGTGGAGCAGGTCGTTGGCGATCCACCACGCCGCGCCGGCACCGAGCCCGCACTGCAGGATGAAGAACGCGCGCTGGCGCAGCCGATGGAGGCGGCGGAGTGCCTCCGCGCGTGAGCGCCGTGCGGCCCTGGGCGCGAGTGCCGAGCCGCTGGTGAGGGGGCGGTCCACGGGGCTGCTGCTCAGCCGTTCTGCTCGTAGGCGGCCTCGAGGAGCGGCTCGAGCGAGCGGAGGTCGTCCTCATCGGCATCGGCGGGAAGGTGCAGCCAGTGGCTGGCCTGGGCGAAGCCGCGGGCGGGGGAGAGCCGCTCGTCGTCCGGCACCTCACCGCGGAAGCGGAAGCCCACCCGGACGGTGTCGCGCGGGCCGGGTGCGACGGCGACGAACTGGGTCCTGCGGATCACCGGGATGTACGTGCCACGGCCCTCGTGCCGGGTGTCCTCTCCCAGGCCTTCGGCCAGGGCGATGATCGCGTCGTGCACGGGGCGCAGGTGTGCCTTCGGCCCGGCATACAGGGCGTCGGTGTAGGCGTCCGGGTCGGGGCGCACCCACCCCGCGCTGCGGGCCGCGGCGTCGGCGATCGCCCACTGGGAGTTCTGCGGGACGCCGTGGACCTCCCTGAGCCAGCTCCGGACGGCCTTCTGGTCCAGCGGGTCGAGCCCGGCACGGTGCACCTCCTCGACCCACTCCTCGAGGCTGCGGCCCGTGCGCTCCTTCAGGGAGGCGGTCACGGCGGCCATCATGTCTGCCGGTTCCATGGGCCGATTATTGCCGGACTGCGCGCCGATCACCCGGGTCACCGGTCGCGCGTCCGCAGATCGGCGCGACGGGCTCAGAGGCGACCTGCTGCCGCGAGGACGGCCAGCACATCGGCGGTCACCCACTCGTTCACCCGCCGCGTGCCGGAGCCACCCCAGTCGACGTGGTCCCGGTGGTACCGCGCCGAGGCGTCTGTCGCGTAGTACCGGTCGTGGGCGGGCCAGCCGCCCTCGGGCAGCTCCATGCCCTGCAGGAGGTCGAGGGCGGTCTCGCAGCGTGGGTCACCCACCAGGCCGGCCTCGCCCAGGCCCTTGAGGCCCGCGAGGACGTCGTAGTGCCAGTACGGCGGGTAGTGCAGGCGGGCCCAGTTCCGGTCGATGAGGCGGCCGTCGGATCGCCCGAAGACCAGCCGCCGGCACAGGAGCACGTCGGCAGCCCGTGCCGCCGCGTCCCTCGCCGACGCGTCGTCGTGGGAACGCGCGTACGCCGCCAGCCCTCGCAAGGGGAGCAGCGTCTCGTGCACCGAGGAGGACGCTGCGTTCGGCCGGACGTCGCAGTTCCAGCCCCCGTCGGGCCACTGCCAGTGGACCAGCCGCTCCACCAGCTGGGCGCCCCTGCCGTCGTCGAGTCCGAGCCGCACGATCGACAGCAGCGCCGACCCCTGTTGTGACGCACAGCGGCGTGCCCTGCCCTGCAGCACCGGGACCGCCTGGTCCCGCTGCCGTGCAGAGGGGTGCTCCCGGAAGTACCTCGGGTGCAGCCAGGCCCCCAACACCTCGTCGCGGAGCGGGGCGAGGTCCGGGTCACCGGCGGGGTAGCCGAGGTCCGCCAGGGCGGCGAGCACCCAGTGCGCACCCACCCACTTCGCGTAGACCGACGGACGGGTCTCCTGGTGCCCGGAGAGCAGGAGGCGCACGCGCTCGCTGCGGCGCACCTGGCCCTGCAGGCGCCGGATCGCGAGGGACCCGGGGTCCTCCCCGAGAACGCGCACGCGCGCCTTCCAACGGACCGACGGCTCGTCGCTGGAGAGAAGGACACGCAGTGCCCGGGACCTCATTCCCCCGATTCTGGCAGCCCCGGTCGCCGACTCCCCCCGTCAGCAGTGCCTGGGCTCCCTCAGCAGTGCCTAGGCTGGGCGTGTGCCCGTGGACGTCCAGACCTCCATCGACATCAGGCGGCCGCGTGAGGTCGTCGCGTCGTTCGCGGCCGACCCCGACAACGCCACCGCCTGGTACGTCAACATCCGCACCGTCGAGTGGGTCACCCCGCCGCCGCTCGCGGTGGGATCCCAGATCGCCTTCGTGGCCCAGTTCCTCGGCCGCCGCATCGCCTACACCTACACGGTGCGTGAGCACGTCCCCGGTGTGCGCTTCGTCATGAGCACCCAGCAGGGGCCGTTCCCGATGGAGACGACGTACCAGTGGGAGGACGTCGCCGGAGGGACGCGCATGTCACTGCGCAACCGCGGCGTGCCCTCGGGGTTCTCCAAGGTGACCGGGCCCGCGATGGCCGCCGCCATCCGCCGGGCGAACACCAAGGACCTCGAGCGGCTCAAGTCGGTGCTCGAGGCCTGATCGGCCCGATCACCAGATCTGCGCTGGGGGCTACCGGGTCCGCTGCCTGTGCACGGTCTCGACGAAGCGCACGGCGTCGCCCGCCACCTGCTCAGGCTGCTCCCACAGCACGAGGTGGCCGGTCCGGGGGTACACGAGGAGCTCCCCTCCGTCGATCGCCGCGGTCAGGGCCTCCTCGTCCTCGCGCGAGAGCAGGTCGTCCCGTTCGCCCCAGATGACGAGTCCCGGGCCGCGCAGGCGAGTGTCCACCGCCGGGGGCCGGGCGGCCATGAGCCCCTTGAGCGTCTCTCTCCACACCACGGCCGGGGTCTCGAGGGCGTCGTGGAGGCGGGCCTCGAGGTACCACTCCGGCACGGAGGCGAACAGCGGGAACCAGGACAGCGACGCCCGCACCCACGCCGGGTCGAGGGGGTCGGTCAGCGCCTCGACCTCGTCGGCGAAGGCCGGCCTGCGGCGGAGGTCGCGTGGCGCCCCGACCAGCACGAGGCCCCGCACCCGTTCGGGGTGGGTGCGGCACACCTCCTGGGCGACGTAGCCGCCGCTCGACGACCCGAGCAGAACGGCGTCCGCCACGTTGAGGGCGTCGAGCAGGGCCACCACGTCGGCTGCGAAGTCGGCGAGCCGGAAGCCCCGCTCCGGCCTCGTGGCCCGCCCGTGCCCGCGCTGGTCGAACCCGATGACCTGCAGCCAGGGCGGCAGCCGGGGGACGAGCCGGTCGAAGACGCCCGCGGACTCGCACCAGGCGTGCACGAGGAGGAGCGCCGGGCCGGCGGGGTCCCCCTGTGACAGCACAGGAACCGTCACGCCTGTGGACAGTGGCGTGGGCTCGGGGCGGCCTATGTGGCCCACGTTGCGGATGCTAGCCGCGGCGACGTTGTCGCTGACAGATGCACAAGGACGAGATCGGGCGGGCCCCACCGTGGGCCGGACGGGCCGGCACCGGCGTCAGGGGGTCAGCCCGTCCGCCGTGGTGTCGAAGCGAAGGTGCGCGCGTTCGGCGGTCCGGTCCGCGGCATACAGCTCACGCTCCTGTGCCGCCCAGCGAGCCCAGAACGGCTCGTATGCCGCGTCGCGGGCCAGCCCGCGAGCGCGCCTCACCGCCGCCTCGGCGTCGACCCAGACCAGGGTCGACGCGGCCCGGCCGACCGGGAGCGCCCCCGAGCCGCAACCCTCGAGGACCACGACGTCCGATGCGGGGAGCTGCACCCACCCGGCGAACGCGCTCGCCGCCCAGTCCCATCGTCGGTACCTCGCCGGGCGCCCGGCACACAGGGGCCCGACCACCCACTTCTCGGCGAGCCCGACAGCGGCACGCAGGCCGTCCCAGCCGGGGTAGAGGTCGTCCATGTGGATGGTCGGCGCCGCCAGCTCGGCGGCGACGTCGCGTGCCAGTGTGGTCTTCCCCGCGCCGCTCGGGCCGTCGATGGCAACCAAACGCGTTGTCCCGCAACGTGGCTCGCTCGCATCCACGTGGGCCACCACCGCAGCGACCCGGTCCGCCCTCTGGTCGCCCGACATGGCCGTGAGCCTAGACGGTTAGGCTTCGCGGGTGAGCGTCGCCACCCGTGTCATCCCCTGCCTCGACGTCGACGCCGGCCGAGTCGTCAAGGGCGTGCGGTTCCAGAACCTCCGCGACGCCGGCGACCCCGTCGAGCTGGCCAAGGCCTATGACCGGCAGGGTGCCGACGAGCTCACCTTCCTCGATGTCACCGCCAGCAGTGGCAACCGCGAGACGACGTACGACGTGGTGCGCCGCACCGCCGAGCAGGTGTTCATCCCGCTGACGGTCGGCGGCGGCGTGCGCACGGTCGAGGACGTCGACCGCCTGCTGCGCGCCGGTGCCGACAAGGTCGGGGTCAACACGGCCGCCATCGCCCGGCCGGAGCTCATCGCCGAGATCGCCGCGCGGTTCGGCTCGCAGGTGCTGGTGCTGTCGGCCGACGTGCGCCGCCGGCGCGACGAGTCAGGCTCTGCCACGGGCGGTTTCGAGGTCACCACCCACGGCGGGCGCACGGGCACCGGCGTCGACGCGGTGGAGTGGTGCACCCGGACGGCCGGGCTGGGCGCGGGGGAGATCCTGCTGAACTCCATGGACGCCGACGGCACCAAGGACGGCTTCGACCTGGAGCTGATCCGCGAGGTCCGCCGCGAGGTGCAGATCCCGATCATCGCCAGTGGTGGTGCCGGGGCGGTCGAGCACTTTGCCCCTGCCGTGCACGCCGGCGCCGACGCCGTCCTCGCCGCCAGCGTCTTCCACTTCGGCGAGCTCACCATCGGTCAGGTCAAGGACGCCCTGCGGGCCGACGGCATCCCCGTGCGCTGAGACGCTCCCGGGCGCGCTCGCGCGGGTGTCCCGAGCGGGGGCTCACTCGAGCAGCTCCAGGGTGAGGTCGACCGAGTCGCCCTCGTCGAGGTCCTCCGCGGTGCGCACGGCCTTCTTGACGGGCAGGACGTAGCGCCCGCTCTCGGTGTCGGGGAACACCGAGGTGGTCCAGGACGTCTCGCCGACGGTCGCCCGCACGCGGACGGAGCCGAAGCCGCGCGGTGGCCGCGGTCGCTCCCCGACCAGCGCTGAGGCGTCCTCCGACAGGGTGACGAAGAACCAGCCGCTCTGGGCCTGCCAGCGCCACAGTGCGGCCGAGAACCGACAGGTCTCGGTCATGTCGGCATGCTAGGCGCGGCACCCGACAGGCGGCGCCCGAGCAGGTCCGCGTCAGGTGAACCCGGGCAGGTCCGCGTCAGGTGAACCCCAACCGGCTCGCCATCAGCGCGTCGACGGCCTCCGGGCTGCCCTGCGGCTCGAGGGCCGCGACCCGCGCGCGCCCGTACGCGGCGAGCATCAGCTCCGACGGTGGTCCCTGGAGGATGACGGTGCCGAGGCCGGTGTCGCCGTGCGCGGCACACCGCCCGTGGTCCGGAGCCAGGAGCACGACACCGGTGCGGGCCCGTCGGAAGAGCACCTTGCCCAGCCGGGTGAGCCGACCCCACAGCGCGGCCTCGAGGTCCGCGCCGACCGCGCGCTGCGGGCCGACCGCCTCGGCGCGCAGGACGTCCTCGTGGTGGATGTAGAACTCGATCAGGTTGGCGGCCTCGTCCAGTGGACGAAGCCGCTGCGGGGCCCACACGGGCGGGCCGGAGCGCACCAGGTCGACGAGCTCGGCCCATGGCATCGCGGCGTACTCGCGCTGCGCCCTCTCGGTACGGCCGGCCAGCCCGGGCACCCAGATCCCGGCGGCGAGGTCGGGTCTGCGCTCGCGGATGACGAGGTGCGCGGCGAGGTCGGCGGTGGTCCACGGGTCGCAGAGCGTGGGGGCGTCGGGACCGACAGCGTCGAAGGTGTCGCAGAGGGAGGCGCGCTCGTCCTGGGCGTGATGGGCCATGTGCGCCATCATGCCTGCCGCGTGAGAGGCTTGGAGTCCTCCCCCCTGTGCCCTGCCTCACCTCTGGAGACGCCTGTGTCCGTTGGCGCTGCGCCCACCCTGCGGCGGAGCCTCACCATCATCGGCATCGGAGTGCGCCGCCAGCCGAGGTGGTTCGCCCTGGCCGTCGCGGGCAGCGCGCTCTACGGCGTGATGACGGTCGGCACGGCCTGGGCGATCGGCAAGGTCACGCGTGACTACGTGGCGCCCGCGGTCGAGGCGGGCCACGCCACGACCGCCCAGCTGGTGGCCACAGGCGGCTGGGTCGCGGGCGTGGTGCTGCTCAACATGGTCGGGGTCGTCCTGCGACGCGTGGCGGCCGGCTTCACGATGTACAACGTCGGCGCCGACTTCCGGCGCCAGGTCACCCGCCAGTACCTGCGCCTGCCGCTCTCGTGGCACCACCGTCACCCCTCGGGCCAGCTGCTCTCGAACGCCAACGCCGACGTCGAGGCGACCTGGAACGTCTTCGCCCCGCTGCCCATGGCGATCGGGGTGGTCATCATGCTCGTGGCGGGCATCGTGCAGATGTTCCTGGTCGACGCCGTCATGGCGGCCATCGGCCTGACCGTCTTCCCCGCCCTGTTCCTCGCCAACCTCGTGTTCCAGCGGCGCATGTCCCCGCGGGTCACCCTCGCGCAGCAGCTGCGCGCGGACGTCTCCGAGGTGGCGCACGAGAGCTTCGACGCCGCCCTCGTCGTGAAGGCGATGGGGCGCGAGGCAGAGGAGACCGAACGGTTCGAGGTGGTCACGCGCCGCCTGCAGACCGCCAACATCGAGGTCGGCCGCACGAGGGGCATGTTCGACCCCCTGATCGAGGCGATCCCCACGCTCGGCACGCTCGCCGTCCTCGCGGTCGGCACCGCCCAGGTGGCCAGCGGTGACCTCACCCCGGCCGAGGTCGTGCAGATCGCCTACCTCATCTCGATCCTCGCCTTCCCGGTGCGCGCCCTCGGCTGGGTGCTCGGCGAGCTGCCCCGCACGGTCGTCGGGTGGGATCGGGTCGACGCCGTCCTCAGGGCCCGTGGCGAGATGGCCTACGGCGAGCGGGACATCCCGCCCACGGGAGCCTCGGCTGCCCACCTCAGCGGGGTCGACTACCTCTACGACGTCGTCGACGAGCAGGGCCGGATCTCCCGGCACCAGGCCATCCACGGGGTCACCGTGGAGGTCCCGGCCGGCTCGACGACCGCGCTCGTCGGGCCCACCGGGTCCGGCAAGTCCACCCTGACGAACCTCACCCTCCGCCTCGTCGACCCGCACCGCGGCTCGGTCACGATCGACGAGGTCGACGTCCGCGAGGTCACGCGCGGCGGGG
Organism: Pedococcus sp.; assembly: GCF_036554925.1. Lineage (NCBI taxonomy): Bacteria > Bacillati > Actinomycetota > Actinomycetes > Micrococcales > Intrasporangiaceae > Pedococcus > Pedococcus sp. The sequence goes on along the minus strand of NZ_DATBMI010000049.1, from coordinate 27,808 downwards.
TCCCGTCCGTCGGGGTGCTGGTCCCGCAGCAGACGTTCATGTTCGACGACACGGTGCGGGGGAACGTCACCCTCGGGGCCGACTTCACCGACGACGAGGTCTGGCACGCCCTCGAGGTCGCCCAGGCCACCGGCTTCGTGCGGGCCCTCGACCACGGTCTGGACACGCGCGTGGGGGAGCGTGGCGCCAGCCTCTCCGGCGGTCAGCGCCAGCGGGTCGCGCTGGCCCGCGCGGTGATCCGGCGCCCCCAGCTGCTGGTGCTCGACGATGCCACCAGCGCCGTCGACCCGTCCGTCGAGCAGTCGATCCTGACTGCCCTGCGCCGCACGGCCGCCGGGACCACCGTCCTCGTGGTGGCGTACCGGATGTCCACGATCGTCCTGGCCGACGACGTCATCTACCTCGAGCGCGGCCGGGTCGTCGACCACGGCACCCACGCCGAGCTCGTCGCGCGGTGCGAGGGCTACGAGCGGCTCGTCACCGCCTACGCCCGGGAGGCCGCGGAGCGGGCCGCGGTCGCCGCCGAGGAGGAGGTGAGCAGGTGAGCACCGCCATCGAGTCGACCTCCCGGTTGGGCACCGTCGCGACCCTGCGCCGCGGTCTCGAGCTGTCCCCGGAGATCCGCCAGGGGATCTGGGTGACCCTGGCCCTCGCGGCCGTCACCACGGCCGGGCGGGTCGTGGTGCCGTTGGCGGTGCAGCAGGTGACGGACAACGGGCTGCTCGCCGAGGGCGGCCCCGACACCGCGCTGGTCTGGCGCTACGTCGCGCTGGCGGCCGTGGCCGTCGTGCTCACCGCCGTGACCGCGTATGCCGTGAACGTGCGCCTCTTCCGCGCCTCCGAGACGGGGCTGGCGACCCTGCGGCTCAAGGCGTTCCGGCACATCCACGACCTGTCGATGCTCACCCAGAACACCGAGCGGCGCGGGTCGATGGTCTCCCGGGTCACCTCCGACGTCGACACCATCTCGATGTTCGTGCAGTTCGGCGGCCTCATGCTCATCCTGAGCCTGGGCCAGATCGTCATCGCGACCGCGATCATGCTGGTGTACAGCCCGCCGCTGACCGCGGTGGTCTGGCTCTGCTTCCTGCCGCTGCTGCTGATGACCCGGCGCTTCCAGCGGGTGGTCGGGCGGGCCTACACGCAGGTGCGCGAGCGGGTCGGCGACATGCTCGCGGCGATCTCCGAGTCGGTCGTCGGTGCCGCCACGATCCGCGCCTACGGCGTCGAGGACCGCACCGCCGCCCGCATCGACGCGGCCGTGGAGGCCCACCGCACGGCGGCGATCGGTGCGCAGATCCGTGCGGTGGTGGCCTTCTCCGCCGGGCAGCTCGTCGCCGGGCTGACGCTGGCCGTCGTGCTGGTGGTCGGCACCGTGCTCGCCACCCACGACGCCCTGACCCTCGGCCAGCTGCTCGCCTTCCTCTTCCTGGTCAACCTCTTCACGCAGCCGGTCATGCAGGCCACCGAGGTGCTGAACGAGCTCCAGAACGCCGTCGCCGGGTGGCGGCGGGTCATCGGGGTCATCGACACCCCCGCGGACGTGGCCGACCCGGGCGAGGAGGGCGAGGTGCTGCCCCGTGGGCCGATCACCGTGGACTTCGAGGACGTGTCCTTCGCCTACCCGGGAGGTGTCGCGGTCCTCCACGACGTCAACCTGGGCATCGCGCCGCGCTCCCGCGTGGCCATCGTCGGCGAGACCGGCTCGGGGAAGTCGACGCTGGCCAAGCTGCTGACCCGGCTCATGGACCCGACCGAGGGGGTCGTGCGCGTCGACGGGGTGGACCTGCGCCGGGTGCGCTTCTCCTCGCTGCGCGACCGGGTGGTGCTCGTGCCGCAGGAGGGCTTCCTCTTCGACGCGACGCTGCTCGAGAACGTCCGCTTCGGCCGCCCTGACGCCACCGACGCCGACGTCCGGCTGGCGCTGACCGAGCTCGGCCTCGACGCCTGGCTGGCCGGTCTGCCGCGGGGGCTGCAGACCGAGGTCGGCCAGCGCGGCGAGTCATTGTCGGCGGGGGAGCGCCAGCTCGTCGCCCTCGCCCGGGCCTACCTCGCCGACCCCGACCTGCTGGTCCTCGACGAGGCCACGTCGGCGGTCGACCCGGCCACCGAGGTGCGGTTGCAGCGTGCCCTGGAGGGGCTGACGCGGGGCCGCACCTCGATCGCCATCGCCCATCGGCTCTCGACGGCGGAGGCCGCGGACGAGGTGGTCGTGGTGGACCAGGGCCGGGTCGTCGAGCGCGGGCCGCACCGCGACCTCGTCGCCCGCGGCGGTGTGTATGCCGCGCTGCACGCCTCGTGGGCCGCCCAGCAGGGCCACTAGGCAGCACGGCAGAATGAACCGGTGACACCCGACGCCACACCTGCCCTCGACCCGGTCATCGCCGGGCGGCTCACGCGCGACGGCAACGGCCTGGTGGCCGCCATCGTCCAGCAGCACGACACCCGTGAGGTGCTCATGCTGGGCTGGATGGACGACGAGGCCCTGAGGCGCACGCTCACGGAGGGTCGGGTGACGTTCTGGTCGCGCAGCCGCGGCCAGTACTGGCGCAAGGGCGACACCTCCGGTCACGTGCAGCACGTGCGATCGGTGTCCCTCGACTGCGACGGCGACGCCCTGCTCGTGCAGGTCGACCAGGTGGGGGCCGCCTGCCACACGGGCGCCCGAACCTGCTTCGACGGCCGCGACCTCGGCGCGCACCCCGGCGGGGGCGCCGCGGCCGCAGGCGGCGCCGCTGCCGCTGGGGGTGTCCGTGGCTGACCTGGGCCCCGACCTCTCCTTCGGCACCACCTGGCCCTCCCTCGAGGTCTTCGAGGTGCTCGCCAAGGACCGCCGCGTCATCCCGGTGGTGCGCCGCCTGATGGCCGACGCGGAGACCCCGGTCGGGGTCTACCGCAAGCTCGCGAAGGACGCGCCGGGCACCTTCCTCCTGGAGTCGGCCGAGCACGGCGGCGTCTGGTCGCGGTACTCCATCGTGGGGGCGGCCTGCCGTGCGACGCTGACCGAGCACGGCGGAGAGGCGGTCTGGGTGGGCGAGCCGCCGGTCGGCGTCCCCACGGGCGGAAACCCCGTCGAGGCGCTCCGCGACACGGTCGCGGCCCTCGCGACCGATCCCATCGAGGGCCTGCCCCCGCTCACCGGCGGCATGGTGGGCGCCATCGGCTACGACGCGGTCCGCCGCTGGGAGCGGGTGCCCGAGGAGAACCCGGACGTCCTGGGCATCCCCGAGATCGCGATGATGCTGGCCACGGACCTCGCCGTGCTCGACCACGCCGACGGCTCGCTGCTGCTGGTCGCCAACGCCGTCAACTACGACGCGACCGACGAGCGGGTCGAGCTGGCGTGGTCCGACGCCGTCGCGCGGCTCGACCGGATGACGGCCGACCTCGCCGAGCCGGCGGAGAGCACCGTCGCGGTCATCGACGCCGAGCAGCAGGCGGACGCCCTGCGCCACGTCACCAGCAACCTCACCCAGGACGACTTCGAGCGCATGGTCGAGGAGGCCAAGGAGGACATCCGGGCCGGCGAGGTGTTCCAGGTCGTGCTGTCCCAGCGGTTCTCGGCCCCCTGCCCCGCGGACGCCCTCGACGTCTACCGGGTGCTGCGCTCGTCCAACCCCAGCCCGTACATGTACCTCTTCCGGCTCCCGGCGCCGGACGGCACGGCATACGACGTCGTGGGCTCGTCGCCGGAGGCGCTCGTGAAGGTGACGGGCCGCCGCGCGATCACCCACCCGATCGCCGGCTCCCGGCCGCGCGGCAGGACCCCCGAGGAGGACCTCGCCCTCGCCGAGGACCTGCTGGCCGACCCGAAGGAGCGCTCGGAGCACGTCATGCTCGTGGACCTCGGCCGCAACGACCTCCAGCGGGTGTGTCGTGCGGGCACCGTGGACGTCGTGGAGTTCATGAACGTGCGCCGCTACAGCCACGTGACCCACCTCGAGTCGACGGTCATCGGCGACATCAGCGAGGGCCGCACCGCGTACGACGTGCTGGCGGCGACCTTCCCCGCCGGGACCCTCAGCGGTGCCCCCAAGCCGCGGGCGCTCAGCCTGATCGAGCACTACGAGCCGAGCCGGCGAGGCATCTACGGCGGCGTGGTGGGCTACCTGGACTTCCACGGCGACCTCGACATGGCGATCGCGATCCGCACGGCGGTGGTCAAGGACGGTGTCGCCCACGTCCAGGCCGGCGCCGGGATCGTCGCCGACTCGGTTCCGGCGACGGAGTTCGAGGAGACCGTCAACAAGGCGGCCGCGGCGCTGCGGGCGGTCGCGGCCGCCACCGCGCTGAGGACCGTCCGGTGACGCGGCTGCGCCCCACGTCCAAGGCCGGCGTCGTCCTGCTGGCCCTGCTCGGTGCCGGCATCCTGCTGGCCAGCGGTTCGCGCGTGTGGGTGACGGGCACCGTCGACGACGCCGTGCTCGGCGCGAGCCGGGTCAGCGGCACCGGCACGCAGGTCGCCTCCGGCGTCATCGCCCTGGCCCTGGCCGCCGCAGCCGCCGCCATCGCCACCACCACCTCCGGCCCGGTCGTGCGCCGGGTCACCCTCGTCGTCCTGCTGCTCGCGGCCGCGGCCGAGGCGTTCTTCGCCGCCCGGGTGCTGCTCGACCCCTCCGGGGTGCTGGGGTCGGTGGCGGCCGCGAGCACCGGCCGCACCGGCACGATCGAGACCAACGCCACGGTCACGGCGTGGCCGTGGATCGCCCTGGCCGCCGTCGTCCCGCTGCTCGTCGCCGGCGTCGGCGGCTGGGTGGGCTCGCGCAGCTGGCGGGGGCTCGGAGCCCGCTACGAGACGCCGGGCGCCGACAGCGCCGGGCCGCGCGGCCAGCGGGTCGCCAGCGACTGGGACCGCCTCGACGCAGGCGAGGACCCGACCGTTCGCGACGACGGCCGCACCACCTGACACAATGAGCACCGACGCACGTCGAACGCCCCACCGCCGCACAGGAGTAGCCGTCACCATGGCAGAGCACGAGCACCACGAAGACCACGGCCACAGCGTCGCCGCCTGGAGTGGCGTGACCATCATCCTCGTCGGGTCTGCCGTGGCCGCGCTGGCCGTGGTCCTCGCCCGCCCCTTCCTGTTCTGGGTCGGCATCGCCGTGTGCCTCGTCGGCGCCGTCGCCGGCAAGGTCCTCGGCATGGCCGGGTACGGCGCCAAGGACGTACCCAAGCCCCAGCAGTCGGAGAAGACCTCCGGCGTCCGCTGACGCCCAGCGGGCCACCGCAGCCCAGGTCGGCTGATGACTGCACCACTGGCAGCCAGGCTGCGGGCCCCCGCCCTGGTCGGCCTGGCGGGGGCCGCGCTCGGCACCGCCCTGGTCCTGCGCGACCCGCACGCCAGTGGGTCCTGGGGGTTCTGCCCGTTCCTCCTGGTCACCGGGGTGCCGTGCCCGGCCTGTGGCGGCCTGCGGGCCACCAACGACCTGCTCCACGGCCGGTTCACCGACGCGGCCGGCTCCAACCTGTATGCCGTGCTCACGGCGCTGGTCGCCGCCGTCGCCTTCGTCTGGTGGGCCGGGTCGACGGCCCGCGGCCGTGACTGGGCCGGGCGGCGACACCTGCCGAGGGCGCTGAACCTGTGGTTCGTCGGGCTCCTGGCCTTCGGGGCGCTGCGCCTGGTGCCCGGGTTGTCCGGACTGCGACCCTGACGGCGTGGTCCCGGGTCCCCCGGTTAGCCTTGCCGCATGCCTACCGTCCTCGACGAGATCGTCTCCGGCGTGCGCGCCGACCTCGCCGGGCGTGAGGCCGCCGTCCCCCTCGCGGAGATCCGCCGGCGGGCGGAGGCCGCGCCCGCGGCCCTCGACGCCGAGGGTGCGCTGCGCCGACCCGGCCTGTCGCTCATCGCCGAGGTCAAGCGCGCCAGCCCGAGCAAGGGCAGCCTCGCCGCCATCGCGGACCCGGCCGCGCTGGCGGCGGAGTACGAGGCGGGCGGCGCCGCGGCCGTGAGCGTCCTGACCGAGGAGCGGCGCTTCTCCGGAAGCCTGGCCGACCTCGACGCCGTCCGGGCCGCCGTGCGCATTCCCGTGCTGCGCAAGGACTTCATGGTCACCGACTACCAGATCTGGGAGGCCCGGGCCCACGGCGCCGACCTCATCCTGCTGATCGTGGCCGCGCTCGAGCAGGGCGACCTGGTCAGGATGCAGGACCTCGCCCGAAGCCTCGGCATGACCGCGCTCGTCGAGGTCCACGACGAGGCCGAGACGGTGCGCGCCCTGGAGGCCGGGGCCGGCGTGATCGGCGTCAACGCGCGCAACCTCAAGACCCTCGACGTCGACCCCGACACGTTCAGCCGGCTCGCGGTGCTCATCCCCGACAGCTGTGTGCGGGTGGCCGAGTCCGGCATCCGCGGCCCCCGGGACGCCGCCCGCTACGCCTCCGAGGGCGCCCACGCGGTGCTCGTGGGGGAGGCGCTCGTCACCGGTGGCAGCCCGCGCGCGGCAGCCCACGACCTCATCACCGCAGGAGCCCCGGCATGACGCAGGACACCGCAGGCAGCGCTGACACCGCCCGGCAGGAGGGCGAGCACGCCCCCGTCGACATCCCCCGCCCCGGCCGCTTCGGCGCGTTCGGCGGGCGGTACGTGCCGGAGGCCCTGATCCCGGCGCTCGAGGAGCTCGACGAGGCCCGCAAGAAGGCCATGGTCGACCCCGGGTTCCTCGGCGAGCTCGAGCAGCTGCACCGCACGTACACCGGTCGACCGAGCATCATCACCGAGGTGCCCCGGTTCGCCGAGCACTGCGGGGGAGCGCGAGTCGTCCTCAAGCGCGAGGACCTCAACCACACCGGCTCGCACAAGATCAACAACGTGCTGGCCCAGGCCCTCCTCACGAAGCGGATGGGCAAGACCAGGGTCATCGCCGAGACCGGCGCGGGCCAGCACGGTGTCGCCACCGCCACCGCGGCCGCCCTGATGGGCCTGGAGTGCCGCATCTACATGGGCAGGGTCGACACGGAGCGGCAGGCCCTCAACGTGGCGCGCATGCGGATGCTCGGCGCCGAGGTGGTGCCGGTGCCCACCGGCAGCGCCACGCTCAAGGACGCCATCAACGAGGCGCTGCGCGACTGGGTGACCAACGTCCACAACACCCACTACCTGCTGGGCACGGTCACCGGCCCGGCGCCCTTCCCCGAGATGGTCCGCGACTTCCACCGGATCATCGGCGTCGAGGCCCGGGCGCAGGTCCTCGACCTCGTCGGCCGGCTGCCGGACGCCGTCGTCGCCTGCGTCGGCGGCGGGTCGAACGCCATGGGCATCTTCCACCGGTTCATCGACGACGCCGGCGTCCGCCTCGTCGGTGTGGAGGCCGGGGGAGAGGGGATCGACTCCGGCCGCCACGCGGCGCGCTTCGCGGCCAGCGAGCCCGGGGTGCTGCACGGCACGTTCAGCTACCTCATGCAGGACGACGACGGGCAGACGATCGAGTCGCACTCCATCTCGGCCGGGCTCGACTACCCCAGCGTGGGGCCGGAGCACTCCTTCCTGCGCGACTCCGGCCGGGCGGAGTACCGCTACGCCACCGACGACCAGGCCATGCGCGCCTTCGAGCTGCTGTGCAAGACCGAGGGCATCATCCCCGCGATCGAGTCCGCCCACGCGCTCGCCGGTGCGATCGAGCTGGGCACCGAACTCGGCCCCGACGCGTTGCTGCTCGTGAACCTCTCCGGCCGGGGAGACAAGGATGTGCACACGGCAGCCCGCTGGTTCGGGCTGATCGACGAGGAGGGCAACACCCAGTGAGTGCAGGGGTCGGTGCGGTGCTCGAGCGCTGCCGCGAGGAGGGCCGGGCCGCACTCGTCGGCTACCTGCCCGTGGGGTTCCCGGACGTCCCGGGCTCCATCGAGGCCATGGTCGCCATGGTCGAGTCGGGGGTCGACGTCGTCGAGGTCGGCGTGCCCTACAGCGACCCGCTCATGGACGGCCCGGTCATCGCGTATGCCGCGGACCAGGCCCTCAAGCGCGGGGCCCGGGTCCGAGACCTCTTCAAGGCCACTCGTGCGGTGCGCGACGCGGGAGCACCCCCGCTGGGCATGACCTACTGGAACCTGATCCTGCGGTACGGCCCCGACGCGTTCGCCCGGGACCTCGCCGAGGCCGGCGGGGCCGGCATGATCACGCCCGACCTCATCCCCGACGAGGCCGGACCGTGGATCGAGGCGACCGACGCGGCCGGTCTCGACCGGGTCTTCCTGGTGGCGCCGAGCTCCACCGACCAGCGCCTGGCCGCGGTGACCGCCCAGTGCCGTGGGTTCGTCTACGCCGCCTCGCACATGGGCGTCACGGGGGCCCGGGCCAGCCTCGGCGACGCCGCTGCGGTGATCGTGAACCGCACCAAGGCCGTCACCGACAAGCCCGTCTGCGTGGGGCTCGGCGTCTCTTCGCGGCAGCAGGCCGCGGAGGTCGCGGCCTTCGCCGACGGGGTCATCGTGGGCTCGGCGCTCGTGAGGTGCCTGACCGAGGCCGACGACCTCGCCGGCGGCATCGCACGACTTCGTGAGGTCGTCGGCGAGCTCGCCGCCGGGGTGCGCGAGGGGCGCTGACGTGACGGCTCTCTCGCCCCAGCAGCGGTCGCCCCAGCAGCGCGTCGCACCCTGGCGCCGCCCCCGCACCCTCGACGTGGTCGGCCTGGTGGCCCGGCTGCTGCTCGGCGGCGTGATGCTCGTCGCCGGAGCGCTCAAGGTGACCAGGCCCGAGGTGTCGGCCCGCGCCGTGCAGGCCTACCAGCTGCTGCCGTTCGACCTCGCGACCTACGTGGGCTACGGGCTGCCGGTCCTCGAGGTCATCATCGGGGCGCTGCTGGTCGCCGGGCTGTTCACCCGCGTGGCGGCCGTCGTCTCCGGCGTCCTCCTCGTCGCGTTCATCATCGGGATCGCGTCGGCCTGGGCACGGGGCCTCAGCATCGACTGCGGCTGCTTCGGCGAGGGCGGGGCCATCGCCTCGTCCGAGACCCGCTACCTCGAGGAGATACTCCGCGACGTGGGGCTCCTCCTCTGTGCCGCGTGGCTCGCGATCCGGCCCCACACGGCATACAGCCTCGAACGCACGCTCTTCACCGACGGAAGGTAACGCCATGTCAACCCGGGTCCCGGACCGCCGTGCCAAGATCCAGGCGGCCACGCCGAAGGGACGCGGCGGTGCCAACCGCATCGTCGTCGCCACGGTTGTCGTCGTGCTCGCGATCGCCGCGATCGTGGCGGCCGTGATCGTCGCCGACCAGGGCAGGAAGGCCGACCTGGCCGCGGGTGGCAGCTCGCTGCCGAAGAACGCCCCCGCCATGGGTGCCGGCCTGGTGGTGAACCCGTCTGCCCCGGCGAACGTGCCGACCCTCGACCTGTGGGTGGACTTCCAGTGCCCGGCCTGTGCCGCCTTCGAGGAGCAGTTCGGCGGCCAGGTCTCGCAGATGGCCGAGGCCAACGAGGTCAAGCTGGTCGTCCACGTGCTGTCGTTCCTCGACAAGAACCTCGGCAACGACTCCTCCAACCGGGCCGCGAACGCCGCCTTCTGCGCCGCCGACCAGGATGCCTTCCTGCCGTTCCACCAGGCCGTGTTCGCCGGACAGCCCGAGCAGGAGGGCACCGGCTACACCGACCAGCAGCTCAAGGGCTTCGCGGAGAAGGCCGGCCTCACCGGTGCGGCGCTGAACACCTGGCAGCAGTGCTACGACGCGCGCGAGCACAACCAGTACGTCGAGTCCGTCCAGACGCAGTCGGCCAGGGACGGCGTCAACGGCACCCCGACCGTCAAGCTGAACGGCTCGCCGCTGGAGCTCCAGGGCCTCACGCCGCAGTCCCTGACCGAGCAGGTCAAGGCCGCGACGCAGTGACGGCGGCGATCCCGAGCCCGGTCGACGCCGCCTGGCAGGTCGGCCCGCTGACCCTGCGGGCGTACGCGCTGTGCATCCTCGCCGGCATCGTGCTGGCGGTGTGGATCACCGGGCGCCGCCTCGCCGAGCGGGGTGGCACCGCCGAGCAGGCCCTCGACATCTCGGCGTGGGCCGTCCCCTTCGGCATCGTCGGCGGCAGGCTGTACCACGTCATCACCACCCCGCAGCCGTACTTCGGGGAGGGCGGCAGCCCGGTCAAGGCGTTCTACGTCTGGGAGGGCGGTCTCGGCATCTGGGGGGCCATCGCCCTCGGCGCGCTCGGGGCATGGATCGGGTGCCGCCGCAACGGCGTGCGCTTCCTGGACTTCGTCGACTCCGCCGCGCCCGGGGTGGCGGTGGCCCAGGCCATCGGCCGCTGGGGCAACTGGTTCAACAACGAGCTCTACGGCCGCGAGACCGATGTGCCGTGGGCGCTGGAGATCCACCAGTGGGACCAGGGCGCCGGGCAGGCGGTCCGGGATGCCAGCGGGGACCCCGTCCTGCTGGGCACGTTCCACCCCACGTTCCTGTACGAGTCCCTGTGGTGCCTCGTGCTGGCGGTGGCGCTGCTGCTCGCCGACCGCCGCTTCGTGCTGCGGCGGGGCCAGGTGTTCGCGCTCTACGTCGCGGGCTACCCGCTGGGCCGCGTGGTCTTCGAGCTCATGCGCAGCGACGATGCCAACGAGATCCTCGGCCTGCGGGTCAACGTGTGGACCTCCGCGCTGGTCTTCCTGCTCGGGCTGGGGCTGTTCTGGTGGTTCGGCAGGCGACCCGAGCCGGCCCGCGAGCCGGAGGTTGCATCTCAGCATCCGGGATAACCCGGCTCACATGGTAGGACGGAGGGCCCGTTCGCTATCCTGCCAAAAGCCGTGGCCAAGGCCGTCCACGCGCGGTTCCGGTGCCTCCCGTTCACGGGGGCACAACGCCTCTGTAACAAGGACGGTGACCGAAACGTGTCCTCCGCGCCCTTCTCCGCCCAGCCCGCCGACGTCGGTCTCTACCGCCGCGAGTTCGAGCACGACGCCTGTGGTGTGGCCATGGTGGCGACGATGCGGGGCAGCGCTGGACACGACATCGTCGAGCACGCGCTGACCGCGCTGCGCAACCTCGAGCACCGTGGCGCCACCGGCGCCGACCCGCTCGTCGGCGACGGGGCCGGAATCCTCACCCAGGTCCCGGACGCCTTCCTCAGAGAGGTCCTCGACTTCGACCTCCCCGTCTTGGGGGCGTATGCCGTGGGCACCGCCTTCCTGCCCGTGGACGAGTCCGAGCGCACCGAGGCGGTCCGCGTGATCGAGGCGATCGCCGAGGAGGAGGGGCTGCGGGTCCTCGGGTGGCGCGACGTCCCCGTGGACCCGGAGATCGTCGGGCAGGTCGCCCGCGACTGCATGCCGGTCTTCCGCCAGCTCTTCGTCTCGGCCTCGGCCGGCCGCATGGTCGGCGTCGGCCTCGACCGCCTGGCCTACTGCCTGCGCAAGCGCGCCGAGCGCGAGACCCGGGTCTACTTCCCGTCGCTGTCCTCGCGCACCCTCGTCTACAAGGGCATGCTGACCACCGGCCAGCTCGAGCCGTTCTTCCCCGACCTGTCGGACCGCCGGTTCGCGACGCAGCTGGCGCTGGTGCACTCGCGGTTCTCCACGAACACCTTCCCCTCGTGGCCCCTGGCCCACCCCTACCGGATGATCGCCCACAACGGCGAGATCAACACCGTCAAGGGCAACCGCAACTGGATGCGCGCCCGCGAGAGCCAGCTGGCCTCCGACCTCATCCCGGGCGACCTCGACCGGCTGTACCCCATCTGCACCCCGGAGGCCTCGGACTCCGCCTCCTTCGACGAGGTGCTCGAGCTGCTCCACCTCGGCGGTCGCTCGCTGCCGCACTCGGTGCTGATGATGATCCCCGAGGCCTGGGAGAACCACGAGGAGATGGACCCCGCCCGGCGGGCGTTCTACGAGTTCCACTCCACCTTCATGGAGCCGTGGGACGGCCCGGCCTGCGTGACCTTCACCGACGGCTCGCTCATCGGTGCGGTGCTCGACCGCAACGGGCTCCGCCCGGGCCGCTACTCCGTCACCGACGACGGCCTCGTCGTCCTGGCCTCCGAGGCGGGGGTGCTCGAGCTCGACTCCTCGCGCGTGGTGCGCAAGGGCCGCCTCCAGCCCGGACGGATGTTCCTCGTCGACACCGAGCACGGCCGCATCGTCCCCGACGACGAGGTCAAGGCGGGCCTCGCGGCGCAGAACCCGTACGAGGAGTGGCTGCACGCCGGTCTCATCCACCTCGACGACCTGCCCGAGCGCGAGCACATCGTGCACACCGCCGCCTCGGTGGCGCGCCGCCAGCAGACCTTCGGCTACACGCAGGAGGAGCTGAAGATCCTGCTCACCCCGATGGCCCGCACCGGGGGAGAGGCGCTGGGCTCCATGGGAACCGACACGCCCATCGCCGTGTTGTCGGAGCGCCCCCGGCTGGTCTTCGACTACTTCACCCAGCTCTTCGCGCAGGTGACCAACCCGCCGCTCGACGCGATCCGTGAGGAGCTGGTCACCTCGCTCGGCACGGTCATCGGCCCGGAGGGCAACGCGCTCTCGGCGACGCCGGCCCACGCCCGCCAGGTCGTGCTGCCGTTCCCGGTCATCGACAACGACGACCTGGCCAAGATCGTGCACATCAACGCCGACGGCGACCTGCCCGGCTACGCGACCCACGTGGTGCGGGGCCTCTACGACGTCTCCGGCGGCGCGCCGGCGATGAAGGCGCGCCTCGAGCAGATCTTCGCCGAGGTCTCCGAGGCGATCGAGAACGGCTCGCGCTTCATCGTGCTCTCGGACCGCGACTCCGGCCGCGACTACGCGCCGATCCCGTCGCTGCTGCTGACCTCGGCGGTGCACCACCACCTGATCCGCGAGAAGACCCGCACCCAGGTGGGGCTCCTCGTCGAGGCGGGCGACGTGCGCGAGGTCCACCACGTCGCGCTGCTGGTCGGCTACGGCGCGGCGGCGGTGAACCCCTATCTCGCGATGGTGTCCGTCGAGGACCTCGTCCGCTCCGGCGCGATCACGGGCGTGACCGCCGAGCAGGCCGTCAAGAACCTCATCAAGGCGCTCGGCAAGGGCGTGCTGAAGGTGATGTCCAAGATGGGCATCTCCACGGTGGCCTCCTACCGCGGCGCACAGGTCTTCGAGGCGCTCGGCCTCTCGCAGGACCTCGTCGACACCTACTTCACCGGCACGGTGTCCCAGCTCGGTGGGGTGGGGCTCGACGTCATCGCCGCGGAGGCGGCGGCGCGGCACGCCGCCGCCTACCCGCCGGACGGCGTGCGCCTCCCGCACCGCAAGCTCGAGGTCGGCGGCGAGTACCAGTGGCGCCGTGAGGGTGAGCCCCACCTGTTCGACCCCGACACGGTCTTCCGGCTGCAGCACTCCACCCGGGCGCGCCGCTACGACATCTTCAAGCAGTACACCCAGCGCGTCGACGAGCAGTCCGAGCGACTGATGACGCTGCGTGGGCTGTTCGAGCTCGGCGGCGCGGACCCGCGCCCCCCGGTGCCGCTCGAGGAGGTCGAGCCGGTCAGCGAGATCGTCAAGCGCTTCAACACCGGCGCCATGAGCTACGGCTCGATCAGCCAGGAGGCGCACGAGACCCTCGCCATCGCCATGAACCGCCTCGGCGGGCGCTCGAACACCGGCGAGGGCGGCGAGGACGTCGAGCGGCTGATGGACGACGAGCGCCGCTCCACCATCAAGCAGGTCGCCTCCGGGCGCTTCGGGGTCACCTCCCTGTACCTCACGAAGTCGGGAGACATCCAGATCAAGATGGCCCAGGGCGCCAAGCCCGGCGAGGGCGGCCAGCTACCCGGTCACAAGGTCTACCCGTGGGTGGCGAAGACCCGGCACAGCACGCCCGGTGTCGGCCTCATCAGCCCGCCGCCGCACCACGACATCTACTCCATCGAGGACCTCGCGCAGCTGATCCACGACCTCAAGAACGCCAACCCCGACGCCCGGATCCACGTCAAGCTCGTCTCCGAGGTCGGCGTCGGCACGGTCGCGGCGGGCGTCTCGAAGGCGCACGCCGACGTCGTCCTCATCTCGGGGCACGACGGCGGCACCGGCGCCTCGCCGCTCACCTCGCTGAAGCACGCGGGGGGCCCCTGGGAGATCGGCCTCGCCGAGACCCAGCAGACCCTGGTGCTCAACAACCTGCGCGACCGGATCGTCGTGCAGGTCGACGGCCAGATCAAGACCGGCCGCGACGTGGTCGTGGCGGCGCTCCTGGGCGCGGAGGAGTTCGGCTTCGCCACCGCCCCGCTCGTCGTCAGCGGCTGCATCATGATGCGTGTCTGCCACCTCGACACCTGCCCCGTGGGCATCGCGACGCAGAATCCCGAGCTGCGGGCGCGTTTCTCCGGCAAGCCCGAGTTCGTGCAGACGTTCTTCGAGTACGTCGCCGAGGAGGTGCGCGAGCACCTGGCGGCTCTGGGCTTCCGCTCGGTCGAGGAGGCCGTCGGCCAGGCGTCCGCGCTCGACACCAGCAAGGCGGTCAGCCACTGGAAGGCCTCCGGCCTTGACCTGTCGCCGATCTTCGCCGACGTGCAGAGCCCCGACGGCGCTCCCCGGCGCAACACCACCGGGCAGGACCACGGCCTCGAGAAGGCCCTCGACCACACGCTCATCGCCATCGCCCGTGAGGCCATCACCGATGCCACCCCGGTCTCCGGCGAGGTCGCGGTCCGCAACGTCAACCGAACGATCGGAACCCTGCTCGGCCACGAGGTCACCAAGGCCCACCCGGACGGCCTGCCCGACGGCACCGTCGACCTGACCCTCGTGGGAGCGGCCGGGCAGTCGCTGGGCGCGTTCCTCCCGCGCGGCGTCACGCTGCGGCTGCTCGGCGAGGCCAACGACTACGTCGGCAAGGGCCTGTCCGGCGGCCGCGTGGTGGTCCGCCCCGACCGCGCCGCGCCGCTGAAGGCGGAGGCCAACGTCATCGCCGGCAACGTGATCGGCTACGGCGCCACCTCGGGCGAGCTCTTCCTGCGCGGACAGGTCGGCGAGCGCTTCTGCGTCCGCAACTCCGGTGCCACGGCCGTCGTCGAGGGGGTCGGCGACCACGGCTGCGAGTACATGACCGGGGGCACCGTGCTCGTCCTCGGCCCGACGGGTCGCAACTTCGCGGCCGGCATGTCGGGGGGTGTCGCCTACGTGCTCGACCTCGACCGCGAGCGGGTCAACCCCGAGCTGGTCGACCTCTCGCCGCTGCGGCCGGACGACGGGACCGTGGTGCGGGAGCTCCTCGCCAGTCACCAGCACTGGACCGACTCCACCGTCGCGGCGCGCCTGCTCGCGGACTGGGACGCGGCGCGTCACCGGTTCACCCTGGTGCTGCCGCGCGACTACCAGCGCGTCCTGGACGTGCGCGCCGCCGCCGAGGCGGAAGGACTTGACGTCAACGGCTCCGAGGTGTGGGAGCGGATCATGGAGGCTTCCCGTGGCTGACCCCCAGGGCTTTCTGAGGACGCGGGAGCGCGAGCTGCCGTCCCGTCGGCCGGTTCCCGTCCGCATCAGGGACTGGAAGGAGGTCTACGAGGAGCAGCAGCTCGGCACCCTCCAGCGCCAGGCCGGCCGCTGCATGGACTGCGGTATCCCCTTCTGCCACAGCGGGTGCCCGCTGGGGAACCTCATCCCCGAGTGGAACGACCTCGCCTGGAAGGGTGACTGGCGCGAGGCGATCGAGCGCCTGCACGCCACCAACAACTTCCCGGAGTTCACCGGCCGGCTCTGCCCGGCGCCCTGCGAGACCGCCTGCGTGCTGGGCATCAACCAGCCGGCCGTGACGATCAAGCAGATCGAGGTCACGACCATCGAGCAGGCCTTCGACGCCGGCTACGTCACCCCGCAGCCTCCGGAGCGCCTGTCCGGCAAGACCGTGGCCGTGGTCGGTTCGGGGCCCGCCGGCCTCGCCGCCGCCCAGCAGCTGACCCGAGCCGGGCACACGGTGGCCGTCTACGAGCGCGCCGACCGACCCGGTGGCCTCCTGCGGTACGGCATCCCGGAGTTCAAGATGGAGAAGTCGGTCCTCGACCGACGGCTCGCCCAGATGGAGGCCGAGGGCACCCGCTTCCGCAACGGCGTCAAGGTCGGCGAGGACGTCACCGGCACCCAGCTCCGTGACCGCTACGACGCGGTGGTGCTGGCCACCGGGGCCACCGTGCCCCGCGACCTGCCGGTGCCCGGGCGCGAGCTCGACGGCGTCATGCAGGCCATGGACTTCCTGCCGCCGGCCAACCGGGTCGCGCTCGGCGAGACCGTCGAGGGCCAGGTGACCGCCGAGGGCAAGGACGTCATCATCATCGGCGGCGGCGACACCGGCGCCGACTGCCTCGGCACGTCCATCCGCCAGGGCGCGCGCTCGGTCACCAGCCTGGAGATCATGCCGCGCCCGGGTGAGGAGCGAGCCTCCGGTCAGCCGTGGCCCACCTACCCGATGACCTTCCGCGTCGCCTCGGCGCACGAGGAGGGCGGCGAGCGGGTGTATGCCGTGTCCACCAAGGAGGTGCTCGGCGAGGACGGCCGGGTGAGCGGCATCCGCGTGGTCGACGTCGAGCGCGGCGATCAGGGGTTCACCGAGGTGGAGGGCACCGAGCGGGTCCTGCCTGCCCAGCTCATCCTCCTGGCGATGGGCTTCCTCGGACCGGAGCAGCCGGGGGTCGTGGAGCAGCTCGGCGTCGAGCTCGACGAGCGCTCCAACGTCCGGCGCGACCACAGCTACATGTCGTCCGTGCCCGGGGTCTTCGTGGCCGGGGACGCCGGCCGCGGCCAGTCCCTCATCGTGTGGGCCATCGCCGAGGGACGCGCCGCCGCCGCCGGTGTCGACGCCTACCTGACCGGGTCGACCGCTCTCCCGCGACCCATCAACCCGACGGACCGCCCGCTGGCCGTCTGACCCCGGTCCGGCACCGCGGCACACCATGCCCTGGCGCCGTCCCGACAGGTGACCTCGGTCACGTCGAGGCGGTCTCGACCGATAGGGTTTGCCCCATGCGCCGCGCCAAGATCGTCTGCACTCTCGGTCCGAGCACGTCGACTCCGGAGCGGCTGCGCGAGCTGGTCGAGGCCGGCATGGACGTCGCCCGGCTCAACCTCTCGCACGGCTCCTACGACGACCACGAGAAGGTCTACGCCGAGGTCCGGGCCGCCAGTGACGAGTCGGGCCGTGCCGTCGGTGTCCTCGTCGACCTGCAGGGGCCGAAGATCCGCACGGGCCGCTTCTCGGGCGGTCCGGTGGAGCTCGAGGTCGGCGCACCGTTCACCGTGACGACCCGAGAGGTCGACGGGTCCCGGGCCGAGGTCGGCACCACCTACAAGGGCCTGCCCGGAGACGTCTCACCCGGCGACCGCCTCCTCATCGACGACGGCAAGGTCGTCCTCGAGGCGGTCGAGGTCACCGACACCGACGTTCACACCCGGGTCGTCGTCGGCGGCACGGTGTCGAACAACAAGGGCATCAACCTCCCGGGCGTGGCCGTGAGCGTGCCGGCCATGTCCGAGAAGGACAAGGAGGACCTCCGCTGGGCCCTCGGGCTGCGGGCCGACATGATCGCGCTGTCGTTCGTGCGCTCCGCCGACGACATCAGGGACGTCCACGCGATCATGGACGACGTCGGGGTGCGCCTCCCGGTCATCGCCAAGATCGAGAAGCCGCAGGCCGTCGAGAACCTCGTCGAGATCATCAGGGCCTTCGACGGCGTCATGGTCGCCCGCGGCGACCTCGGCGTCGAGCTCCCGCTCGAGGAGGTGCCGCTCGTCCAGAAGCGCGCCGTCGAGATCGCGCGGCGCAACGCCAAGCCGGTCATCGTGGCCACCCAGGTGCTGGAGTCGATGATCGACAACCCCCGGCCGACGCGGGCCGAGGCGTCCGACGCCGCGAACGCCGTCCTCGACGGCGCCGACGCGCTGATGCTGTCCGGTGAGACCAGCGTCGGCGCCTATCCCATCGAGGCGGTCCGCACGATGGCGCGGATCATCGCCAGCACCGAGCAGCACGGACTCGAGCGGATCCGCCCGCTCGGCACCCGGCCGAGCACGATCGGCGGTGCCGTGGCCGCCGCCGCCGCCGACATCGGTGACCTGGTCGGCGCCAAGTACCTCATCACGTTCACCCAGTCCGGTGACACCGCCAAGCGGCTGTCGCGGATGCGGTGCAAGCTGCCGATGCTGGCGTTCACGCCGCTGCAGGCGGTCCGTTCGCAGCTCGCCCTGTCGTGGGGGATCGAGACCTACCTGACCCCGGTCCCGCGGCACACCGACCACTACGCCATGCAGGTCGACCAGACCCTGCTCTCCAACGGCGTCCTCCATGAGGGCGACCTCGTGGTCATCGTCGCCGGGTCCCCGCCGGGCATCCCGGGCTCGACGAACGCGTTGCGGGTCCACCGCGTCGGTGACGCCATCAACAAGGTGGCCCCGGCCTACGAGGACATCGAGAAGGGCGACTGAGCCCCCGGGGCGCGCGCCCTCCACCTGGCGCCGGCGCGCGCCTGCGTTGGGCGCCCGGCCCGGCAGGTATGCTGGCCGCCGCACCGCGCCGACCGCTCCTCCGTCGGCGCCCGCCGGAGTGGTGGAATGGCAGACACGGGGCACTCAAAATGCTCTGCTCGCAAGGGCGTGGGGGTTCGAGTCCCCCCTTCGGCACCGTCGGATGAACCGGGCGAACTGGGGTGAACCCGGCCGCGGGCCGGCCGGGTTCACCCGTTCCGGCCTCGCCGTCCGGGGCCCCGTGTCACGATCCGATGATGGTGGGGAAGAGCGCGGTGAGGCACGGGGGCGCCGGCGCCGACACGCACGGGCCGGGATCCGCTGACGCGCACGGGGCGGGGTCGTGACCCTGACCGGTGCCGACTTCGCGCAGCTCCTGCTGGCGGTCGGCCTGCTGCTCGGGGCGGCGCACGCCGTCGGCCATCTCTTCACGCTCATGCGCCAGCCCCGGGTCATCGGGGAGATCATGGGCGGCCTGCTGCTGGGTCCCACCGTGCTCGGCGCCCTCGCACCCGGGCTGCAGGAGCGGCTGTTCCCGACGGAGGGGCCGGTCGCCGCCGTCCTGGGCTGGAACTACCAGGTCGGGCTGCTGCTGCTGATGTTCGCCTCGGGCGCCGAGATGCGCTCGGTCTTCCGACGAGGGGAGTCACGGGTCGTCGGCCTGGTCACGGTCGTCGGGGTCGTGCTGCCCTTCGTGGCCGGGCTGCTGCTGTTCCGCGTCATCGACTCGTCCAGCCTGCTCGGCACCGCCCAGAACGACACGGCGCTCCTGCTGGTGTTCGGGCTCGCCATCGCGGTCACGAGCATCCCGGTGATCTCGCGCATCATGTTCGACCTCGGCATCATCGAGACGCCGTTCGCCCGGATCGTGCTCGGTGTGGCGGTGATCGAGGACATTGTCGTCTACGTCGTCCTGGCCCTCGCGCTGGGCATGGTCGCGTCCGGCGGGGGAGCGGAGCTGGGCGTCCCCGGCCTGCTGGGCCTGGAGCACGGCAGCACCGCGAGCATGGCGTTCCACGTCAGCGCGACCCTCGCCTTCTTCGTGCTGGTGCTCACCCTGGGCCCGCGCAGCTTCCGCTGGTCCCGGCGGCAGCGGTGGAACCTCGTGGCGAGCAGCAACCCCATCGCGTACCACCTCCTCTTCATCTTCGGCGCCACGCTTGCGTGTGTGGTGCTCGGGATCACCCCGATGTTCGGCGCCTTCCTGGCCGGCATCGCGGCAAGCGTTGGCCGGGGACCACAGGTGACGCAGGCGAGGGAGTCGATCAAGTCCTTCTCCTTCGCGTTCTTCATCCCCCTCTACTTCGCGATCGTCGGCCTGCAGCTCGACCTCGTCCGGCACTTCAACCTGCTCTTCTTCGCCTGGTTCCTGCTGTTCGCCTGCGTGGCGAAAGCCGCCAGCGTGTACCTCGGCGCGCGCCTGGCGGGCGAGAGCCCTCGAGGCTCCCGCAACCTCGCCGTGGCGACGAACGCCCGAGGCGGGCCCGGCATCGTGCTGGCGTCGGTGAGCTATGCGGCCGGGATCATCAGCCAGGAGTTCTTCGCGTCACTGGTGATGCTGGCCATCGTGACGTCCCTGCTGGCCGGCTCCTGGCTCGGCCACGTCGTGCGCTCCCGCCAGCCGCTGCGCGACGAGCCCGCGAACAGCCCGGCGACCGCGGAGGCCCCGGTCCGGGGGTGACCGGTCCGCGGGTGACCGGTCCGCGGTCGGCGTGCGGTCGCAGTGAGGTCATCCACTAGGCTGCGCGAGGTGAGCGACACGCAGCCCCACGCCGCCCCCGCGCCCGCAGCCCGCCCGGCGCTGCGCATCCTCGTCGCCGAGGACGAGGCCCTGATCCGCATCGATCTCGCCGAGATGCTCGGCGAGGCCGGCTACGACGTGGTCGGTCAGGCGAGCAACGGCGAGCAGGCGGTGGAGCTCGCCCGGGAGCTCGAGCCCGACCTGGTCATCATGGACGTCAAGATGCCCGTGATGGACGGCATCAGCGCCGCCGAGGAGATCGGGTCGGCCAAGATCTGCCCCGTCGTCATGCTCACGGCCTTCAGCCAGACCGAGCTGGTCGAGCGAGCCCGTGACGCAGGCGTCATGGCCTACATCGTCAAGCCGTTCACGGCGGCCGACCTCGCCCCGGCGATCGACATCGCGCGCTCCCGGTGGACCGAGATGAAGGCGCTCGAGGGCGAGATCGCCGACCTCGGTGAGCGGCTCGAGACTCGCAAGCAGGTCGACCGGGCCAAGGGCATCCTGATGAAGAAGCTCAAGATCAGCGAGGCCGAGGCCTTCCGCTGGATCCAGAAGACGGCGATGGACCGCCGGCTCGGGATGAAAGAGGTCGCCGACGCCGTCATCGCCGGGATGGACAAGGCCTGACCAGAGGGGCCCATCCCTCACCGGGACCCGACCCGTGGTTCGTGCGGCGTGCCGTCAGCGCAACGACACCACCACCTGGGTCAGCAGCGGAGCGACCACGAGCGCTGGCAGCAGGTCGCCGACCGGGACCTGCTTGATGTTGAGCAGCCGCAGGGCGATGCCCACGAGCATCAGCCCTCCTGTGGCGGTGAGCGCTGCGATGTGGGCATCCGGCAGCAGCGAGCCCAGCATCACCCCCAGCAGGGTCAGCAGGCCCTGCACGACCGCCACCGACACCGCGGAGAACAGCACCCCCACGCCGAACGACGACGCGAAGGCCATCGCCGCGAAGCCGTCGAGCACCGACTTGAGCATCAGCTGCTCGATGCCGCGGCCCAGCCCGTCGGAGAGCGAGCCGAGGATGGTCAGCGGACCCACGCAGAAGAGGAGCGAGGCGCTCAGCCAGCCCTCGATGAACCGCTCCCGGGCCGCGTGGTCCACTCCGGCCTCCCCGGCGCCCACGAGCGCCGGACGCCGCGCCATCCGGGCCTGGACGACCCCGGCGAGGCTCTCGAGCCGTTCCTCGATGCGCAGCAGCGATCCGCCGATGCCGCCGATGAGCAGGGCCCCGAGGACGATCAGCACCGGAGCGCCCGTCCCGGTGGCCCGCCCCAGGGCGACGTCGGTGACGCTCACGACCGACAGGCCGGCCATCAGCAGGGTGGTCAGGCCCAGCACGTCGGTGACCACCGAGCGGGTGTGACCGGGCAGCCGGTGGCCGACCGCCATGCCGAGGAGGGCACCCACGACGACTGTGAAGACGTTGATGGCGGTGCCCAGGCCGGGGAAGTCGACAGTCACGGCCCACACCCTATGCAGCGCCCCGAGCGAATCTGGCGAACCCCCTTCACCCGCGGTGCCGCTTGGGCTTAGAGTCGTCGCTTGGTCGCCCTCCCGGGGGTGTCCGTCGGCGCAGGGGGACGCCGCAGCGTGCTGCACTGTCCGTTCGACGATGGAGAAGCCTGTGAGCCGGCCCGTGGTGAGCGTCAAGCGTGTGTCTCCCGAGCTCGAGCGCTCCTTCATGGACCTCTGGGTCACCTCCCGCACCGAGCACGGCGTCAGCCCCGAGGTCGCCGCGCGCGCCGTCTCCGAGGGCAGGGTCGCGGCCGCCCTGACCCGGGAGGACGTCCGCGCGTTCATCGCGGTGGGTGACGGCGCCGCGCCCGTCGGTTTCGTCGTGGCGACGCACAGCCCGTTCTCCGGCCTCACGGACTCCCCGAGCGTGGCCATCGACCAGATCTACGTCGCACCCGCTGCGCGCCGGCACGGCGTCGCGCGCCACCTGCTCGCGGCGGTCACGGCGTATGCCGAGAAGCTGGGCTGTGAGCAGATCGGCTGCAACGTGCCGAGCCAGCACCGCGACGCCAACCGGTTCTTCGCCCGGCTCGGCTTCAGCTCGCAGGTGGTGCGCCGGGTGACCAGCACGGGGGCCCTGCGACGCCGCATCGGCGTCGACGAGCCGCGGATCGGCCTCGAGCAGATCCTGCACCGGCGCCGGTCGCTGCGCGCCAAGGCCCTCGCCGGACGCGGCGGAAACCAGCTCGCCGGCTGACCCGCGCGGCCCGCCGACGAGCCTGTCAGGCGCCGTCGGGCCCCTTCAGGCGGCTGTCGGAGCCTGTCAGGACCCTGGCGGGCGCTGACGGATGAGGGCGCTGAACCGGCTGGTGCACACACGGTTGCCCTCGTCGTCGGTGATGACGACCTCGTAGCTCGCCACGGTCCTGCCCAGGCTCAGCGCGGTGGCGACCCCCGTGACGACCCCGGAGCGAGCGGCCCGGTGGTGCGTGGCGTTGATGTCGAGCCCGACGGCGATCCGCTCCCGGCCGGCGTGCAGCGCAGCCCCGATGGAGCCCAGGGTCTCCGCCAGCACGGCCGAGGCGCCACCGTGCAGCAGGCCGTAGGGCTGGGTGTTCCCCTGCACCGGCATCGTGCCCACGAGGCGCTCGGGAGAGGCCTCGGTCACCTCGATCCCCATGCGGCGCATGAGTGAGTCGGGGTTCATCTCCTCGATGGCGCGCAGGAAGGCGGAGTGGTCTGGCTGGTCGCTCATCATGCCCCTTCGGCGGCTGTGGGTGGCTGGGCCTAGGCTGCCATGCGTGAGTCGACTTCTCCTGCTTGACGGCCATTCGCTCGCCTACCGTGCCTTCTTCGCACTGCCCGCCGAGAACTTCTCCACGAGCACCGGCCAGCACACCAACGCCGTCTACGGCTTCACCTCCATGCTGATCAACGTGCTGCGGGACGAGCAGCCGACGCACGTCGCCGTCGCCTTCGACGTCTCCCGCCAGACCTTCCGCACCGAGGAGTACGCCGAGTACAAGGCCGGGCGCTCGGCCACGCCGACGGAGTTCCAGGGGCAGATCTCACTGCTCCACGAGGTGCTCGACGCGCTCAAGATCCCATTCGTGGAGGTCGAGGGCTACGAGGCGGACGACGTCATCGCCACCCTCACGACCCAGGCCGTCGACAAGGGGATGGAGGTGCTGATCTGCTCCGGCGACCGTGACACCCTGCAGCTCGTCTCCGACACGGTGACGGTGCTCTACCCCGTCAAGGGCGTGTCGGACCTCGCCCGGATGACCCCGGAGGCGGTGCACGCCAAGTACGGCGTCGGCCCCGACCACTACTCCGACCTCGCCGCGCTGGTCGGCGAGTCGTCCGACAACCTCCCGGGTGTGCCGGGCGTGGGCCCCAAGACGGCCGCGAAGTGGATCAACCAGTACGGCAACCTGACCGGCGTGGTCGCGCACGTCGACCAGATCAAGGGCAAGGCCGGCGACTCCCTGCGCGAGCACCTCGACGGCGTGCTGCGCAACCGGCGGCTCAACGCCCTCATCCGCGACATGCCGCTCCCGGTGGGCGTCGACGAGCTCGGCCGGCGGAACTGGGACCGCGACCAGGTCCACACGGTCTTCGACGGCCTCGAGTTCCGCGTCCTGCGAGACCGGCTGTTCGAGTACCTCGAGGCGCCCGAGCAGGAGGCGGAGGCCGGCTTCGAGGTCGAGGGCGTCACCCTCGCCCCGGCCGACGTGCCCGGGTGGCTGGGCGCGCATGCCCCGGCCGGCCAGCCGGTCGGCCTCCACGTCGTCGGCACCTGGGCCCGCGGCACCGGTGACGCGGCCGCGCTGGCCATCGCCACCGCGGCGGGCTCCGCGGCATACCTCGACGTGGCCGGCCTCGACGACACCGCGGAGCAGGCCGTCGCCGCGTGGCTCGCCGACCCGCGGCGCCCCAAGGTGCTGCACGACGCGAAGGGGCCGCTGCAGGCTCTCGCCGCCCGCGGCTGGGATCTCCAGGGCATCTCCACCGACACGGCGCTCGCGGCCTACCTGGTCCGGCCGGACCAGCGCTCCTACGACCTGGCCGACCTCGTGCTGCGCAACCTCGGCCGCGAGCTGCGCTCCGAGACGGGTGCGCCGGGCCAGGGGATGCTCGACTTCAGCGCCGACGGCGACGCGGAGGCCCAGGAGGCCATGGTGCGGGCGCGCGCCGTGCTCGACCTCGCGGGTGCGCTCGGCGAGCAGCTCGAGGCGACCGGGGGAGCCGAGCTGCAGCGGGAGGTCGAGCTGCCGCTGGTCCACGTGCTCGCGCGGATGGAGCGCACCGGCATTGCCGCCGACGTGGAGCAGATGACCCACCTCGAGGCGGACTTCGCCGCCAAGGTCCGCGAGGCCCAGGAGGACTGCTATGACGCGATCGGCGGCGAGCAGATCAACCTCGGCTCGCCCAAGCAGCTGCAGGTCGTGCTCTTCGACACCCTCGGGATGCCCAAGACGAAGAAGACGAAGACGGGCTACACGACCGATGCCGACGCGCTGAACGACCTGTACACCAAGACCGAGCACCCCTTCCTCGAGGCGCTGCTGCGGCACCGCGACGCGTCGCGCCTGCGGGTCACGGTCGAGGGGCTCATCAAGTCGGTGTCCGACGACGGCCGCATCCACACGACCTACCAGCAGACGATCGCCGCCACCGGGCGCTTGTCCTCGACGGACCCGAACCTCCAGAACATCCCGATCCGCACCGAGGAGGGCCGCCGCATCCGCGAGGTCTTCGTCGTGGGCGAGGGGTTCGAGTCGCTGATGTCGGCGGACTACAGCCAGATCGAGATGCGGATCATGGCCCACCTGTCCGGCGACACCGGGCTGATCGAGGCCTTCCGGTCGGGCGAGGACCTCCACCGCTTCGTCGGGTCGCGCGTCTTCGGCGTCGAGCCCGACGACGTCACCGCCGAGATGCGCAGCAAGGTCAAGGCGATGTCCTACGGCCTCGCGTACGGCCTGTCGGCCTTCGGCCTGTCCAAGCAGCTGACGATCTCGACCGGCGAGGCGCAGGGCCTGATGGACGAGTACTTCGCCCGGTTCGGCGGGGTGCGGGACTACCTGCGGGACGTCGTCGCCGAGGCCCGCACGACCGGCTACACCCAGACCATGTTGGGCCGTCGCCGGTACCTCCCCGACCTCACCTCGGACAACCGGCAGCGGCGCGAGATGGCCGAGCGGATGGCCCTCAACGCGCCGATCCAGGGCTCCGCCGCCGACATCATCAAGCTCGCCATGCTCAGGGTGGACTCCGCCCTGCGCGATGCCGGGGCCGCGTCGCGGCAGCTCCTCCAGGTGCACGACGAGCTCGTCCTCGAGATCGCACCGGGGGAGCGCGCCGAGGTCGAGGCCCTCATCCGCAAGGAGATGGGCGAGGCCATCGCGATGGATGTGCCGCTCGAGGTCAGCGTCGGCGTGGGCCGGTCCTGGCACGACGCCGCCCACTGAACGCGACTCCGGTAGGGCCCAGGCCACCGGGGGGACCACGCATGTGCCGAAACGACCGTTTTGGGTGGTTCTGCGTCGTGTGAGCGCCGCGCCCGAAACGAACAAGTGACGGTGGAGTTACGCAAATCACGGCGTTTTGGGTGTGAAGTCACCCCTGGACGGCCGTTCTTGCCCCATACTCCCCGGTAACCACGTGCGCCCTTGCAGAATGCCGGGCGCCCTTTCTGTGAGGTGTAGATGCGCAAGAGCCTGCTCTCTGGGCTGGTCTTGGCCGCGTTCGCGGCACTGATCATCGGGTTGGGAGAGCTGTTCGGGCTCGACCTTCAACCCGTCGCCCTGCTCGGTGCCGCCCTCGGCGGCGTGCTTGGCCTGGTGCCACACCGGCACCCCCTCGGCAAGCTGGGCGGTTTCGCGCTCGGCTTCACACTGGCGTGGCTGGGCTACGCGCTCCGCGCGGGTGTGCTGCCCGACTCCGCCTCCGGTCGCGCGCTGGCCGCCTTCCTGGTGGTGGCGGTCATCGCGGGTGCGTGTGCGCTGAGCGTCGATCGCTTCCCGCTGTGGAGTGGGCTGCTGGGGGCCGCGGCCATGGCCGCGGCGTACGAGGAGATCTACACCGGCGCGCCCTCGCAGTTCCTCAAGGACTCGCCGAGCGCCGCCACCACCGTGCTCCTCGCGGCGGCTCTCGGATACCTCGCAAGCACGATGCTCTCGGAGTCCGTGTCGAGCGTGGCTGACCGCGGGGACGCCGACGCTGGTCGGGTCCGGCGCGCCGATGACGACGCAGAGCCGAGTGACGAGTTCGAGACCCTTCTGGCAGGAGAGACCAAGTGATCAACCGCAACACTGCCGCCCGGGCGGGCGCAGCCTTCGTCGCCGTGCCCGCGGCCCTCGTCATGGCCTCGGGTCCGGCGGCGGCTGCTGACGGCGACGTTCTGGTCAGCAACACAGAGACCGTGCAGGCGTACCTCAACGCCTCCGGCAAGCGCGAGGTGGCTCGCGTGTACGAGCAGGTCGCGCTCCAGGGCAAGGGGACGGTCACGCTCTCCAACCCGGTGGAGACCAAGGGCCTGCGCAACCTGGACGGCTTCAGCGGCTTCGACGTCCGCGGCGGGAACGTCGTGGGCACGTACCAGGTCGACGGCGAGAAGCGGCTCCGCACTGTCAGCGACTTCACCAAGCCCCTGCCGCTGCAGGTCGACGTCAGGTACACCCTCGACGGGCGCGAGGTGAAGCCCGGAGACGTCGTGGGCAAGAGCGGTCGTCTGAAGGTCCAGTACACCGTCCGCAACGTCACCGGAAAGGTGACGGAGGTCGAGTTCGACGACGGCACTGGCAAGCAGGCCAAGGCGATCGAGGACGTCGTGATACCGATGGTGGGCTCGCTGTCGACCGTCCTTCCGTCGAGCTTCACCGACGTCCGGTCCGCGGAGGCCAACATGGCAGGCGATGGGCGCGGCGGCACGAAGATGACCTTCACCATGACGCTGTTCGGGCCCATCGGGAAGCCCGAGGCAACCTTCGGCTACGAGGCGCAGGTCACGGATGGCGTCGTCCCCAAGGCATCGATCTCCGCGCTTCCGGTGAGCCCGCTGGACAGCCCGTCCTTCAAGGGCGGGGCCGAGTCGTACAAGGGTGGCGCCGAGACCGGTGCCACGCTGACTGCCGGAGCCACCGAGATCGACACCAACCTGCTCAAGCTGCGCGACGGCGCCGCGGACCTGCTCGCCGGCCTGATCCAGCTCCGAGACGGTGCCAACCAGCTCAACGCAGGTCTGGCCGGTGAGGCAGCACCCGGCGCGCGCAAGCTGTCCGACGGCGCGACCACGCTGAAGGACGGCACCGGAAAGCTGGCTGCCGGGGCCGGTGAGGCCAAGTCCGGTTCGTCGAAGCTCGCCGACGGCGCGGACCAGCTGGCCGACGGCCTCAACGAGGCAGGCGCCAAGGCACCCGCGCTGGTGGACGGCCTCGTTCAGGTGGCCGATGGCCTTGAGCTCGTGGATGCAGGGTTGGTGGAACTCCACGGCGGCATCGGCACGCTCCCGGCCGAGGCCAAGCCTCTTCATGACGGCATCACCAAGCTCAAGGCTGGCCTCGGCGGCCTCGACAAGGCCGGCACGCTGATCTACGGCGTCAACGCCGTGCGCTCTGGCATTGAGGGCACTGCCATTCCGGGTATCAACAACCTCATCGCGGGGTTGTACAACAACCCGTCGGCGGGCAACCGTG
>NZ_DATBMI010000037.1:0-24227 GCF_036554925.1 Pedococcus sp. | reverse complement strand
GGTCAGGACGAACATGGATGAAGTCTAAGACATTAATAGTGATAAATGAAGGTTGATGACTTCATTGGCGCGGATTCAGCACCAGCCGCCTGTCAGCCCGTGCAGCGGAAGGTGCGGCGGTAGGCCTGGGGTGTGGTGCCGACCTGGCGGGTGAAGTGGTGGCGCAGGATGGCGGCGGTGCCCAGTCCGGTGCGGCCGGCGACCTGCTCCACGGAGGCGTCGGTGTCCTCGAGGAGGCGCCGGGCGAGCAGCACCCGTTGCGAGGTCACCCAGGCGTGGGGCGTTGCCCCGGTCTCGGCACGGAACCGGCGGGCAAAGGTCCGCTCCGACATCATCGCCCGTCGCGCGAGGGTCTCCACCGAGAGGTCCTCGGCGAGGTTCTCGGTGGCCCACTCGAGCACTGGCTGGAGCGAGTCGGCCTCGACCGCGGGGAGCGGCGCCTCGACGTACTGGCGCTGGCCGCCGTCGCGCTGGGGAGGCACGACCATGCGGCGCGCGATCGCGGAGGCCACGGTCGCGCCCAGCTCCTTGCGCACGAGGTGGAGGGTCGCGTCGATGCCCGCGGCGGTGCCGGCCGAGGTGATGATGTTGCCGTCCTCGACGAAGAGCACGTCCAGCACCACGTCGACGGCGGGGAACTCCTCGGCCAGCTCGTTGGTGTTCATCCAGTGCGTGGTGGCGCGCCTGCCGTCGAGCAGCCCGGCCTTGGCCAGGGTGAAGGCGCCGCTGCACAGCGACATGATCCAGGCGCCGCGCTCGTCGGCCGCCCGCAGCTCGCGCACCAGCGCCGGCGGAATCGGGGCCTCCCGCGGCTTGGTGGCGGGAACCACGATGAGGTCGGCCTCGGCCAGGCGCTCGAAGCCGTGCTCGGTCGCCACGCTGAAGCCCATCGCGGTCGGGACCGGCTCGCCGGGTCGTTCGCTGCACACTGCGAAGTCGAAGTTGGGGACTCCCTGGTCGGAGCGGTCCATGCCGAACACCTCGCAGGCGACGGCGAACTCGAACGGGGAGACGGTGTTGACCACCGGGACGGCGACGTTGCGCAGCATGTCCTCAGCGTGGCACAGGTTTGGCAGAAAATCTATCTCACATGGCATTTCTGCCACTCGTGGCGGTATTCAGGGTGAGCGCATGATTTCTGCCATGAGCATCTTCCTCTTCCTCGCCCTCCTCATCGCGCTCGCCGTCCTGGCCCCGTTCTTCGGAGTGGACACCCGCTTCGACCGGGACGACCACGGCCTCCACGCCTGACCCTGGGGTCACCACGGCCGCGCAGCGGCCAGGTCCCTCGGGTCGGCCACCGGCTCCCAGCCGTTCCCACCCAGCTCGTACTCCCACTCCGGGCCACTGCTCGCCACCGACGCCACGGCGGCGAGCAGTCGCACGACGTGCTCGGGGGTCGTGCCCAGGCCCAGGCTGACACGCACCGCGGCACCCGGCTCCGCGGCATACGGGTCGTCCAGCAGCGCGTCCACCAGCAGGTGCGCGCAGAACCGGCCGTCCCGAACCCCGATGCCGTGCTCCGCCGACAGCACGGCGGACAGCAGCGAGGGGTCCACGCCCTCGACCGTGAACACCGCGACCGGCAGCCGCTCGTGCCCGGGCCCGAAGATCGAGTAGGTCTCGACGCCGTCGATCGCCGCCAGCCCCGCCGACAGGCTGGCCTCGAGGGCTTGCTCGTGGGCCTCCACCGCCTCGCGGTGCGCCGCCAGCGCAGCGCACGCCGCAGCCAGGGCCACGGCGCCGATGACGTTGGGTGACCCGGCCTCGTGGCGGGCCGGCCCCGTCTGCCAGTGCGTCGCGCGCTCCGTCACGGCGCGGGTGGCCCCGCCTCCCGCCAGGTAGGGGGCGGCGGCGTCCAGCCAGTCACTGCGGCCGACCAGCGCCCCGGCACCGAAGGGCGCGTAGAGCTTGTGGCCGGAGAGCGCCACGTAGTCGACGCCGAGCGCGTCGAGGTCGACCCGCCGGTGCGGGGCCAGCTGGGCAGCGTCCAGGACCACCCTGGCTCCGCCGTCGCGGGCCACGGCGGCCAGCTCGGCCACCGGCCAGAGCTCGCCGGTGACGTTCGACGCGCCCGACAGGACCACCAGGCGGTTGCGGCCGCGGGAGGACGCGAGCGCCGACCGGAGCAGCAGCACGGCGTCCCGGGCGCTCCCGGGGACGGGCAGGCGCACCGTGCGCCGGGCGTTCCACGGCAGCAGCGCGGCGTGGTGCTCGCTCTCGAACACGTAGACCGTCGTGTCTCGCGGCAGCGACCTCGCCAGCAGGTTGAGCGAGTCGGTCGTGTTGCGGGTGAAGACGACCTCGTCCTCGGCGCGGGCGCCCACGAAGCGGCCGACCTCCTCGCGGGCCTGCTCGTACCAGCGGCTCGTCACCTGCGAGGCGTAGCCCTTGCCCCGGTGCACCGAGGAGTACGTCTGGAGTGCGGCGTCGACCGCCTGTCGGACGACGACGAGGGCGGGAGTGGAGGCTGCGTGGTCGAGGTTGGCGTAGTCGACGAACGCGCCGCCCACGGTGGGCACGGTCAGCCCCGCCGACACCACCGGCGGCAGGACGGCGTCGGAGCCGTGGGGCGGGGCCGACGGGCAGGCACCCGGCTCCGTGGGCGCGGGGCGGAGCGCCCGCACCCGGTCGCGGGCCGGTGGAGCCGGGGGCGAGGCGCCTCCGGCGCGCCGGTGCGACGACGGGGCGGGGTGGCCGTGGAGGGTGGCGATCGACATGGGAGCTGCTCCTGGGTCCGGGGGACCCGAAGTGCTCCACGGGCCCGCGCTTGCCGGCGGCGGACGCCGTCGGCCCGGTCGTCACCCGGAGCACCCCGCCGCGGAGGGAGGGTTGCTGGCCAGCAAGCCGGGGCTTCGCGCTGGCACTCATGACCTGTCAGGGACGGTATCGGTGGGCCGGGTCGTGGGCCAGCATGCGGGCCGGCCTTCCCGCCATGTGAGACCTCCGCGGGCCGCGAACGGGGTGTGACACGTCGTCCGGAGCGGGAGGCTCGTCGTCCTGGCCCGCCTGCGCCGACGCCCCGGGGGCGCCGGCGCAGGCCCCGCCAGGACGCCCTCTCAGGGTCGCAGCATCCGCCGTCTCCGCGCGGCCTGACCAGCGGATTTGGCCGCAAGGACGGGGCTGCCATCGTCCGTTCGGTCGATGGCCCCCTCGCGGCATCTTTGAGCGGCTGTCACGCGTGTGACACGTGTGTCTGACGTGGCGATCGCGTACCGTGCGGATCATGGCGACACGTCCGTCCACCTCTGCGCGCTCCACGGCGAGTCGCGGCACCTCCACGCGCCCCGCGAACCGCAAGGCCGCACCCCGCAAGGCGGCGCCGCGCGGCCAGGCCAAGGGCGGCGGGCTCCCCCTGCCGCTGCGCGCGGTCCGAGGCACCTGGATGGGTATGGCGCACGTCGCCGGGGGAGCGGTGCGCAAGGTGGGGCACAGCGCTCGCGAGCTCGAGCCGGAGCACCGCCGCGACGGGCTCGGCTTCTTCCTCATCGGCATGGCGATCGTGGTCGCCGCGCGGGAGTGGTGGGCCTTCGACGGCGTGGTCGGCGACCTGATCCACGCGGTCGTCGCCGGGACGTTCGGGCGGGTGGCCTACGCCGTGCCGCTGGCCCTGCTGGTGCTCGGCGTCCGCCTCCTTCGGGCCCCCGAGGAGTCCTCGGCCACCTCCCGGGTGGGCATCGGGCTCGTGGCGCTGGCCTTCTCCGCGTCCGGGCTCTGCCACGTCGCGCAGGGGGTTCCCCAGCCGCCCGACGGCGCCGACCCGATGCGGGACGCCGGTGGCATCATCGGCTTCCTCGCCTCCAGCCCCCTCGAGGCGGCCGTGTCCGTCTACGGCACGGTCCCCATCCTGCTCATGCTCGGCTTCTTCGGGACCCTCGTCATCACCGCCACCCCGGTGCACCTGATCCCGGAGCGGCTGGGGCAGCTGCGCGACCACCTCCTGCACCGCACCCCGCCGTCGGCCGCGCAGCCGGAGGCCGAGGAGAAGCCGAAGCGCCAGCGCCGGCGGATCGGGCCGGACGCCGACGGCAACCTCGACGGCGACCTGCCCTTCGAGCAGGCGGCCGTCGTCGCCCCCGACGGCAAGCGCTTCCGGCCGGGGGAGAAGCGGCCGACCTCGCCGGGCGTGCTCGCTCCGGGCGCGACCCAGGACCCCGCAGCGAAGGAGCCGGGTGGCGCCGCCGCCAGCCCCGCCGTGGACGTCAAGCCCGCCCTCGAGGCACCGCCGACGACCCCGCTGCCGCAGCGCGTGGAGCAGCTCGCGCTGGCCGGCGACATCACGTACACCCTGCCGGACAACGCGATCCTCGAGCCGGGCTCGCCGCACAAGACCCGCAGCGCCGCCAACGACCGGGTCGTCGAGGCGCTCACGCAGGTGCTCGACCAGTTCGACATCGACGCCCAGGTGACCGGCTTCATGCGCGGCCCGACGGTCACCCGCTACGAGGTCGAGCTCGGTCCCGGCATCAAGGTCGAGCGCGTGACCGCGCTGTCGAAGAACATCGCGTATGCCGTGGCGTCCGCGGATGTGCGCATCCTCAGCCCGATCCCGGGCAAGTCGGCCATCGGCATCGAGATCCCGAACACCGACCGCGAGAAGGTCAGCCTCGGCGACGTGCTGCGCAGCCAGGCGGCGCGCGGCAACGAGCACCCGATGGTGATGGGCGTCGGCAAGGACGTCGAGGGCGGCTACGTCATCGCCAACCTCGCCAAGATGCCGCACCTGCTCGTCGCGGGCGCGACCGGCGCGGGCAAGTCGAGCTTCGTGAACTCGATGATCACCTCGATCCTGATGCGGTCGACGCCTGACGAGGTGCGCATGGTGCTCGTCGACCCCAAGCGCGTCGAGCTCACGGCCTACGAGGGGATCCCGCACCTCATCACGCCGATCATCACGAATCCCAAGAAGGCGGCCGAGGCGCTGCAGTGGGTCGTGCGCGAGATGGACACCCGTTACGACGACCTCGCGATGTTCGGCTTCAAGCACGTCGACGACTTCAACAAGGCGGTGCGTGCCGGCAAGGTCAAGCCGCTGCCGGGCTCGGAGCGGGTCATCCAGCCCTACCCCTACCTCCTCGTCATCGTCGACGAGCTCGCCGACCTCATGATGGTCGCGCCGCGCGACGTCGAGGAGTCGATCGTCCGCATCACCCAGCTGGCCCGCGCCGCCGGCATCCACCTGGTGCTGGCGACGCAGCGCCCGTCGGTCGACGTCGTGACCGGCCTGATCAAGGCCAACGTGCCCTCGCGGATGGCGTTCGCGACCTCCTCGCTCGCCGACAGCCGGGTGGTGCTCGACCAGCCGGGCGCCGAGAAGCTCATCGGCCAGGGTGACGCGCTCTTCCTGCCCATGGGCTCGAGCAAGCCGATGCGCGTGCAGGGCGCCTGGGTCACCGAGTCCGAGATCCAGAACGTCGTCAAGCACGTCACCGACCAGCTCAAGCCCA
This sequence comes from Pedococcus sp., assembly GCF_036554925.1. NCBI lineage: Bacteria > Bacillati > Actinomycetota > Actinomycetes > Micrococcales > Intrasporangiaceae > Pedococcus > Pedococcus sp. The sequence continues at coordinate 18,780 of NZ_DATBMI010000037.1, read as the reverse complement.
GCTACCGCGAGGACGTCACCGTCACCGCGGCCAAGAAGCAGATCGACGACGACATCGGTGACGACCTCGACCTGTTGCTGCAGGCGACCGAGCTCGTCGTCACGACGCAGTTCGGGTCCACGTCGATGCTCCAGCGCAAGCTGCGGGTCGGGTTCGCCAAGGCGGGCCGCCTCATGGACCTGCTCGAGTCGCGCGGGGTGGTGGGCCCGTCCGAGGGGTCCAAGGCACGCGACGTGCTGGTCAAGCCCGACGACCTGCCGACCACCCTGGCGCTCATGCGGGGGGAGGACGTCCCCGATCCGGATCCGGTCTTCGACGGCCAGGCCGACGGCGCGGTGACCAACGGCTCGGTCGACCGCACCGACGAGGTCCCGACCGGCGGCGCGGGCGGCTACGCGCCGCGCGACCTCGGGCCCGACCTCGACGCGTACGAGCAGGTCGAGGGCGACAGCGACGAGGACGCCTGGTCGCTCACCGACCGGGGCTGAGCCACGCAGCACACATCTCACGTCCCGGGACGGCGTGGCGGGACGGAATAACGCGACGGGCCGTCCCTGTTGCGCCCTGCGTGACTGCCCCGACCGCTGACGCGACGACCCGCTCCGTTCTCGCCCCGTCCGAGCGGCCGGGTCGCCGGCGTCGGGCGGTCCTCACCGAGGCCCCCCGCGGCCGGGCGTACGCGAAGTTCGTCCTCGTCCTCGGGGCCCTCATCGCCATCGGCCCGCTGACGATCGACACCTACCTGCCGGCCATGCCGACGATCGCGGGTGAGCTCGGTGCCACCGAGTCGCAGGTCCAGGGCACCCTGACGGGCATCCTGCTCGGCATGGGTCTGGGGCAGCTCCTCGTCGGCCCGCTCGCCGACGCCGTCGGGCGCCGGGCCCCCCTGGTCGCCGGGCTGGGCCTGCACGTCCTCGCCTCGCTGTTCTGCGCCTGGGCGCCGACCGTCGAGCTGCTGACGGCCGGCCGGGTGCTCCAGGGGCTGGGCAACGCCGCCGTCTCGGTGGTCGCGATGGCGACCGTCCGCGACCTGTTCACGGGCTCCGCGGCCGCCACCCTGCTGTCGCGGCTCATGCTGGTGATGGGCATCGCGCCGATCGTGGCCCCGACGATCGGAGGGGCGGTGCTGGCGCACACGTCCTGGCGCGGGGTGTTCGTGCTCGTCTCCCTCGCCGGTGTGGTCCTCATGGCCGTCGCGGCGCTGGCGCTGCGCGAGACGCTGCCGCCCGAGCGTCGCAGGCGGCTGCGGCCGGTCCCCGTCCTGCGCACCTACGGGTCGCTGCTGCGGGACCGCACCTTCGTCGGCCTGGTCCTGATCTCCGGCCTCATGTTCGCGACGCTGTTCTCCTACATCGGCGGCTCGTCCTTCGTCCTCCAGGACATCTACGGCCTGAGCGTGGCGCAGTTCGGCCTGGCCTTCGGGCTCAACTCGCTGGGGTTCCTGGCCGGCTCCCAGCTGAACCCGTTCCTGCTGCGCCGCCTCGGCCCGCGCGAGATCGTCCGGGCCGGCGTGACCATCGCCGCGGTGTCGAGCCTCGTGATGCTGGTGGCGGCCCTGACCGGGGTCGGAGGGCTGACGATGATCCTGGCGCCGTTGTGGTTCCTGCTCTTCGCCTGCGGGCTGACGCTGCCGAACACCCCGGCCCTGGCGCTGACCCGGCACGGCGAGGCAGCGGGCACCGCCGCGGCCCTGCTCGGCGCGTCCCAGTTCGTCATCGGTGGGGCGGCCGCGCCGCTCATCGGCGCCATGGGGTCCGACTCCGCGGTGCCCATGGCGCTCGTGATGGCCGGCACCGCCGGCGGTGCCGCGCTCGTGTCGGTCTTCACCCTGCGCGTCGCCGTCGTCCGCGACTGAGGCAGCGCCCGGCAGCGCGTCCGGGCGTCGCCACTGCCGGCACCCTAGGGTGGGCGCCATGTCGCAGTGGATCACGTCCATCAGGCAGCACCCCTCGGGGGTCCTGCTCGGCGCCCAGCTGGCCGCCATCCTGGCCTACCCCTTCGCCGGCGACACCGCGGCAGGGCGGGCGGTGCTCGGCGTCTTCGGCATCTTCGTGCTCGCGGTGGCCGTCTGGGCCGTGCGGGCGACCCCTGCCCTGACCTGGGTGGCCATCGTCCTCGGCCTGCCGGTGGTGGTCCTCACCGTCCTCGAGGGCGTCTACCCCGGGAACGACCCGATCAGGCTCTGGTCGTCGGTCCTCCACGCGCTGTTCTACGGCTACACGGCCTACGGACTCGTGCGCTACCTCTTCGACGACAGGTTCGTCACCCGCGACGAGATCTTCGCCGTCGGCGCCAACTTCACGGTGGTCGCGTGGGGGTTCGCCTACCTGTTCTTCGCGGTGCAGGTGCTCTGGCCCGGTTCCTTCGTCTCCTACCAGGGGGAGGTCGAGCAGCCCTTCCCCAACATGCTCTTCCTGTCCTTCGCCACGCTCACCAGCGTGGGCCTGTCCGACGTCATCCCGGTGCTCCCGCACGCCCGCTCGGTCGCGATGGTCGAGCAGATGGCGGGTGTGCTCTACGTCGCGATGATCATCTCGCGGGTCGTCAGCCTGACCGTGCTGCACCGTCGCTAGGCGGACGGGCTCCCGTCGAGCTCGGCGATCGTCGCGAGGCTCGGCCCACGCTCCTGCTGGAGCGCGCGGGCCCCGGCCTCGGCCTCGCGCATGACCCGCAGGACGTTGCCGCTCGTCAGCCGGGCGAGGTCGTCGTCCGACCAGCCCCGCTGGGCGAGGGCCTCCAAGAGCCGCGGGTATGCCGTGACGTCCTCCATCCCCTGCGGGAGCACCTCCACGCCGTCGTAGTCACCGCCCACGCCGATGTGGTCGATGCCGGCCACCTCGCGGATGTGCTCGCAGTGGCGGACGACGTCCTCGAGCGTCGCCGGAGGCTCCGGGGTGCGGGCGCGGTACTCCCGGTAGAACGGGGAGAACGCCGCCGCGTCGGCCTGGGCGATCCCCTGCGCGGCCGCCTCCGCGACGGCCTGGGCGTGCCACGCCGCGGCCTCCGGGTTCACGAACTTGGGCACGAAGGTGACCATGCAGAGGCCGCCGTTGTCCCTGAGCGCCTCCAGCACGTCGTCCGGGGCGTTGCGGGGGCTGTCGCAGACCGCGCGCGCCGAGGAGTGGGAGAGGATGACCGGCACCTCGCTGGCCCGCAGCGCGTCGCGCATGGTGTCCGCGGAGACGTGGCTGAGGTCGACGAGCATCCCGATCCGGTTCATCTCGCGGACCACCTCGACGCCGAAGCGGGAGAGGCCGCCCACGACCGGCTCGTCCGTCGCCGAGTCCGCCCAGGGGACGTTGGCGTTGTGGGTCAGGGTGAGGTAGCGGACCCCGAGCACGTGCAGCATGCGCAGCGTCGCGAGGGAGCAGTTGATCGAGTGCCCTCCCTCGGCCCCGAGCAGGGAGGCGATCCGGCCGGACGCCCAGGCGGCCTCCACGTCGTCCGCGGTGCGCGCGAACGCCAGCTCCGCGGCATACCGGGCCACCATCTGGTGACCGGCGTCGACCTGCTCCAGCGTGGCGCTGACCGCGTCGTCACCGGTGAGGGAGGCCGGCACGAAGACGGACCAGAACTGCGCTCCGACCCCGCCGCGGCGCAGGCGGGGGATGTCGGTGTGCGTGGTGGGCGTGCCGGCCCCGATGTCGAGCCGGTCGAAGTCGTAGCCCACCGCCTCGCGGGCCGCCCACAGCAGGTCGTTGTGCCCGTCCAGCACCGGCTGCCGCTCGAGCAGGGCCGTGACGCGGGCGGACAGGTCGGGAGGGGAGGCGGCGCTCATGGCTGGACCCTATCCACCTCTAGAGTGGGCGCATGAGCTCCTCCGCCTCGCGCAGCGTTGCCCTGGTGACCCTGGGATGCACCCGCAACGAGGTGGACTCCGAGGAGCTCGCCGGGCGGCTCGCCGCCGAGGGGTGGGTCCTCGTCGACGACGCGGCCGAGGCGGACGTCGCGGTCGTCAACACGTGCGGCTTCGTCGAGCAGGCCAAGAAGGACTCGATCGACGTGCTCCTCGAGGCCTCGGCCGCCAAGGACGCCGGACGCACGCAGGCCGTCGTCGCCGTCGGGTGCCTGGCCGAGCGCTACGGCGAGCAGCTGGCGGCCGAGCTCCCGGAGGCGGACGCGGTCCTCGGGTTCGACTCCTACGCCGACATGTCCGGCCACCTGAAGGCCATCCTCGCCGGGGACCGGCCCGCTTCCCACACCCCTGCGGACCGCCGCCGGCTCCTGCCGCTGTCGCCGGTGCAGCGCCAGGGCGGTGCCGGTGGTGTGGCGCTGCCGGGCCACGGCGACCCTGCTCCGCCCGAGCCGACCCCGGACGTCCTCGAGCCGGCCGACGTCACCTTCCAGGGGCCGGTGCCGGCCTCCGGCCCGCGGGTCATCAGGGCTCGGCTCGATGGCAGGCCGTGGGCCCCGCTGAAGATCGCGAGCGGCTGCGACCGGCGCTGCGCCTTCTGCGCGATCCCCATGTTTCGCGGGGCCTTCGTGTCGCGCCGCCCCACCGACATCGTGGCCGAGGCGCGGTGGCTCGCCGAGCGTGGCGTGAAGGAGGTCTTCCTCGTCAGCGAGAACTCCACCTCCTACGGCAAGGACCTCGGCGACCTCGCCCTCCTCGAGAAGCTCCTGCCGGAGCTGACCGCCGTCGACGGCATCGAGCGGGTCCGCGTCTCCTACCTCCAGCCCGCCGAGATCCGGCCCGGGCTGCTCGACGCCATGGCCGCCACACCGGGCGTCGTGCCCTACTTCGACATCTCCTTCCAGCACGCCTCCGGGCCCCTGCTGCGCCGGATGCGCCGCTTCGGTGGGCGGGAGGCCTTCCTCCAGCTCCTCGACGAGGTCCGTACCCGCGCGCCCGAGGCGGGCATCCGCAGCAACGTCATCGTGGGCTTTCCCGGCGAGACCGAGGCCGATCTCGACGAGCTCGAGGCCTTCCTCGTGGCAGCGCGGCTCGACGTGGTGGGCGTCTTCGGCTACTCCGACGAGGACGGCACGGAGGCCGAGGGCTACCGCGAGAAGGTGCCGGAGGACGCCGTCGCGGAGCGGGTCGCGAGGTTCACCGCCCTGGTCGAGGAGCTGGGCGCGCAACGGGCGGAGGAGCGCATCGGCCAGCGCGTCGAGGTCCTCGTCGAGGAGGTCGACGACGAGGAGGGGCTGCTCCTGGGCCGCGCGCTGCACCAGGGCCCCGACGTCGACGGCATCACGATGCTCCGTCTCGACCAGTGTGAGGGGTTCGGCATCGGGGACCTCGTGCCGGCGACCGTCGTCGGCACCGAGGGGATCGACCTGGTCGCGGAGCCGGCGTGAGCGAGCACGACCACCTCATCGATCCCACGCCGAAGCCCCCGCCGAGCCCGTGGAACATCGCCAACGCACTCACCGTGATGCGCATCCTGATGGTGCCCGTCTACGGCTGGCTCCTTCTCGCCGAGGGCGGTGACGACCCCACCCTGCGCTTCTGGGCCACCGGCATCTTCCTGCTGGCGATGCTGACCGACCGGGTGGACGGCGACCTGGCGCGTCGGCGGGGCCTCATCACCGACTTCGGCAAGGTCGCCGACCCCATCGCCGACAAGGCGCTCATGGGGATGGCCTTCGTCGCCCTCTCCGTGCTCGACGAGCTGCCGTGGTGGGTCACGGTCGTCGTGCTGGTCCGGGAGTGGGGGGTGACCGCGCTGCGGTTCTTCGTGATCCGCCACGGCGTCATGCCGGCGGGCCGCGGCGGCAAGCTCAAGACCGTCCTCCAGAGCGTCACCCTGACGCTCTTCTCGCTGCCGCTGTGGGTGTTCCCGCTCCCGGGCGTCTGGCAGGCCGCCGCCTGGGTGACGATGGCACTCGCGGTCCTCGTGACCGTCGCCACCGGTCTGGACTACCTCATGAAGGCGCTCCGGCTGCGTCGGACCAGCGAGCGGGCCGCCATGAAGCGTGAGCGTGCCCGGCGCGCGCGCCGCGCTCGGGCCGAACGCCCATGAGGGGCCGGGCCCCGACCGGGGCAGGGGTCCCGTGAGCTGGGCGGGCCCGTGATGACTCCTGCGGTGACCCCGGCCGAGAGCCCTCCGGCCGCCGCGGACCTGATCGCCGTCCTGACGGCGCGAGGGCAGAGCCTCGGCTGTGCGGAGTCGCTGACGGGTGGGCTGGTGTGTGCTGCCCTCACCGACGTGCCTGGTGCCTCGGCGGTGGTGCGTGGCGCCGTGGTCAGCTACGCGACCGACGTCAAGGCCGACGTCCTCGGGGTGGACTCCGGCCTGCTGGCCAGCCTCGGCGCCGTCAACGCGGAGGTGGCACGCCAGATGGCGCAGGGAGCGTGCCGCGTGCTCGCCAGCGACTGGGGGGTTGCCACGACCGGCGTGGCGGGACCGGACCCCCAGGACGGGGCGGCCGTGGGAACGGTGTTCGTGGCGGTCGCCGGACCCGGCGGTTGCGAGGCCGTCGAGCTGCGCCTGCCCGGCGACCGGGCTGCGATCCGGCGGGCCGCGGTGGACGCCGTGCTCGACCTGGTGCGGGCCCGCGTCGATGCCGCGGAAGAAGGGAGGCCCCGGCGTGGTTGACGAGCGCATGAGCGTGTCTTTGGCCAAACCTCCGCGCGCGGCGTCAGGGCCGCGCGGTAACGTGGGTGCCGACACCCGTTCGGAGGCCGCAAAGGAGGGCGCCGTGATCCTGCTCCGTCGCGAACTGGGCGACGTGCTCCGAGAGCAGCGCCAGGCCCAGGGCCGCACCCTTCGCGAGGTGTCCGCCGCAGCCTCGGTGTCACTGGGCTACCTCAGCGAGGTGGAGCGCGGTGAGAAGGAAGCCTCGTCGGAGCTCCTGGCGTCCATCTGCAGCGCCCTGAACCTCCCGCTCTCGACCGTGCTCGGGCACGTCTCCGAGCGGGTCGCCGAGACCGAGGCGCTGACCGCGCCGGTCTCCCTGCCGGTGCCCAGCGCGGCGCTGGTCTCCGCCTCCGCGGCCTGACCTCCGGCCGCCGCCCCCGCCGCGTCTGCGTCACGCAGGCGTTACGCCTGCGTACGGCACGGCCGGATGACACGTCCCCTCGCGGGCTCCAGCCTGGGGCTCACCCGCGCCGGTACGCCGTGCCGCGTGCTCCGGAGGAGCCCAGCGGTCGTTGTGCCCTGCCGTCGTCGGTGGGGGCGAGGCCGCCCTGGCACGCGGGGCAGTAGAACATCGTGCGCTCCCGGGATGCCGGCCCGATGGGTGCCACCCGCACGGTCTCGCCGCACCGGCGGCAGGGGCGCCCGGAGCGCGCGTGCACGTAGCTCGTCTCGCCGCGGCGCCGGCTGCCGGTGCTCGTCTGCACGGCATGGTGCCTGGCGGCGTCGATGAGCCGGTGCGCGCGTGACACCACGGCGGTCGTCGCGACCTCGCCGAGCTCGTCCGCCGGGGTCCACGGCCCGATGCGCTCGAGAAAGAGCGACTCGCAGGCCCAGAGCGTGCCGACGCCGGCGAGGTTGCGCTGGTCGAGCAGCGCCTCGCCGACGGACACGCCTGCCCCGAGCACGTTGGCGACAGCGAGGTCGACGGCCCAGTCGGGGCCGAGCACGTCGGGGCCGAGGTGGCCGACCAGTGTCGGCTCCTGCGAGGTCGGCACGAGGTCGAGCATCCCCAGCCGGAGGCCGATGGCCGTCCAGCGGGCCGTCCCGACCACGGCCCTGACCTGCGGGTTGGTGACCGCCCGCACGGTGAGTGACGCGGTGTCCTCGACGCGCCACTGTCCCTCCATGCGCAGGTGCGAGTGCAGCGTGAGGCCGGCGTCCAGACGGTGCAGGAGGTGCTTGCCGCGGCTGACGACCTCGAGTGTCGTGGAGCCGGCGAGGTCGCTGGTCGCGAGGTCGCCCCAGCGCAGGTCCCAGCGCGCCACCTGCTCGCCGGCCAGGGCCTGGTGCAGCCGCTGGGCGGTGCGCCAGACGGTGTCGCCCTCAGGCATCGCAGCCCTCAGCCGCGTGACCGGCCATGGGTCGCTCACCGTCGCTGCCGGCCATGGGTCGTTCACTGTCGCTGCCGGTCATGGGTCGCTCACCGTCGCTGCCGGTCACGGGTCGCTCACCGCCGTAGCCGCAGACCGCGCGGGGTCGCATGGAAGCCGGCCCCTGCCAGCGCCTGGGCCAGGGGGTGGTCGGAGCCGAGCACCGCCCCGCCGTCGGCCTTCTCGACGGTGATGCGCCCGAGCGCGCCTTCTCGGACCGCGAGGGCGAGCGCGTCGGCCGCGCTCTGCAGCACGCGCGGGTCCTCCGACCACGAGAGCAGGGTGCGCCCGCCACGCTCGACGTAGAGCACCAGGGCCCCGTCGACGAGGACGACGAGCGCCCCGGCCTTGCGCCCGGGCTGGTGGCCCTTCCTGCCCTCGACCTCGCCGTCGTTCTCGGGTCGGGCCGGCCAGGGGAGGGCGGCGCCGTAGGCGTTGGCGGGGTCGCAGGCTGCCAGCACGACCGCCGCCGGTGGCGTCTGGTCCGGGTCGGCCGTGCCGAGGGGACGCGCCCCCGCCCGCAGCCGGTCGACCGCGCCCGTCCCCGCGAACTGCGCGGCCCCCAGCGACTCGACGAAGTAGCCGCGGCGCACGCGCCCGGACTCCTCGGCGGCGGCGAGCACGCGGTAGACACCGGCGAACCCGCCCGGAACACCCTCCGCGACCACGGACCCGCGAGTCACCACGCCGTAGCGGTCCAGCAGGACCTCGGCCGCGGCATACGAGCGGACGGTGGGGTCCGGCTCGGCCTCGGGCAGCAGCGACCACCGGCCGGCCCCGGTCGGCGGCCCGCTGCGGCTGGGCAGGGCCGGCCGGCCGGGGCCGCGCTGGCCGCTCAGGGTGCCGAGGGAGCCGCGGCGTCCGGCGTACCGGCTGGAGCGCGGCCCCGTCCGACTGCGTCGGTGGGCCGTGCGGCCGCCGGACAGCAGGGCCCGCAGCGGGGCCAGGGTGTCGCCGGAGACCCGACCGGACCACACGAGTGACCACAGGTCGCCGAGCAGCGCCTCGTCGTCGGTGCTGCGCACGGCGTCGGAGAGGGTTCGGAAGAAGTACGCACCGCCGCCGGTGAGCGCGTCGAGGATGGCCTGCTCGGTGTCGGTGAGGTCGCCCTCGTCGGGCGTGGCCAGGGTGAGGTGGGCGGTGTCGCCGAGGTGCAGCGACACCCAGCCGTCGTCGCCCGGCAGCGACCCGTGGCCGCGCCAGAGGACCTCGCCGGTGCTGGTGAGCTCGTCGAGGAGGGCGGGGGAGTAGCCGCTCACCCGCGACGGGAGGACCAGCGTCTCCAGGGCACTCGCGGGGACGATCGCACCCGCCAGCTGCTCGACCGCCCGCACGAGGCCCTCACGCCCGCGCAGTCCGCCGCCGACGCCCTGCCACAGCGGCAGGAACCGGGCCAGCTCGACCGCGGGGACGGGCTCGACCTCGGCCCGCAGCGCGGCGAGCGAGCGGCGCCGGAGGGTCCGCAGCACCTCGGCGTCGCAGTAGTCGAGGCCGTGGACGCCGCCGCCGTTCTCGGTCGGGAGCAGCTCACCCTCGACCAGGCGCCCGGCCGACACCAGCCGTCGGAGCGCGTCGAGGGCCACCGCCGGGCCGACACCCCACCACTGAGCGATGGCGGGAACGGAGAACGGACCGTGGGTGCGGGCGTACCGGGCGACGAGGTCGCCGAGCGGGTCGGGCACCGGGTCGAGGAACGCCTGCGGCACGCCGACGGGCAGCGAGGCGCCGAGGGCGTCGCGCAGCCGCCCGGCGTCCTCGATGGCGGCCCAGCGCTCCTCGCCGGCCACCCGCACCCGGATGACGCGCCGCGCGCCCTCGAGGTCGACGAGCCAGTGGCCGATGTCGTTGCGAGACGCCGACTCCACGCACCGGCGCTCGACGTCGGCGAGCGAGAGCGGGCCGAGTGCCCGGAGCAGGTCGGCGACGTCCTCGGCGTCGCGGCTGGCGCGCTCCGGGGTGAGCCGCTGGAGCTCCGACTCGGTGCGGGTGACCTCGGCCGGGTCGAGCAGGTCCCGCAGCGACAGGCCCTCGCCACGGCCGAGCAGCTCGGCCAGCAGCGTGGGGTCGAGCGCCAGCGCGGCCGCGCGCTTCTCGGCGAGGGGCGAGTCACCTTCGTACAGGAACTGGGCGACGTAGCCGAACATCAGCGACCGCGCGAACGGCGAGGGCTGGGCGCTCTCGACGTCGACCATCGTCACCTCGCGGGAGTCGAGGCCCCGTATCAGGTCGGTGAGACCCGGCACGTCGAAGACGTCCTGGACGCACTCGCGCACCGTCTCCAGCACGATCGGGAAGGAGGCGTACTGGCTGGCCACCTCGAGCAGCTGGGCCGCCCGCTGGCGCTGCTGCCACAGCGGCTGGCGACGGTCGGGCCGGCGACGGGGGAGCAGCAGCGCGCGCGAGGCGCACTCGCGGAACCTCGCGGCGAACAGTGCCGACCCGCCGATCTCCGCCGTCACGAGGTCGTGCACGTCGTCGGGGTCGAGACGCACGAGCTCCACGAGCTCGGCGCCGACCCCACGGCCGTCCTCGAACTCGAGGTCGGGCAGGCGGAAGACCATCCCGTCGTCGCCGTGCATGGCCTGCACGTCGACGCCGTAGCGCTCGCGCATCCGGGCAGATACGCACAGCGCCCAGGGCGCGTGGACCTGCCCGCCGAAGGGGGAGTGGACCGCCACCCGCCAGTCGCCGATCTCGTCGCGGAAGCGCTCGATGACGATGGTGCGGTCGTCCGGGACGTGGCCGGTGGCCTCGCGCTGCTCGGTGAGGTAGGCGAGGAGGTTGTCGGTGGCCCACTCGTCGAGCCCGGCCCTGCTGACCCGGGCCCGCGCCTTGGCGGGTGCCAACCCCGCGACCTCGCGCACGAACGCGCCGACGGCCCGGCCCAGCTCGGCGGGTCGCCCGAGCTGGTCGCCCTTCCAGAAGGGCAGCCGGCCGGGCAGTCCGGGGGCGGGGGTGACGAGGACCCGGTCGTGGGTGATGTCCTCGATTCGCCAGGTGGAGGTGCCGAGGGTGAACACGTCGCCGACCCGGGACTCGTAGACCATCTCCTCGTCGAGCTCGCCGACCCTCCGGCCGGTGCCCTCACCGGTGGCGAGGAACACGGCATACAGCCCGCGGTCGGGGATGGTGCCGCCGCTGGTGACGGCCAGCCGCTGCGCCCCGCGCCGGCCGGTGAGGACGCCGGAGACGCGGTCCCAGACGATCCGCGGCCGCAGCTCGGCGAACTCGTCGCTGGGGTAGCGGCCGGAGAGCATGTCCAGGACCGACTCGAGGATCGAGCGCGGCAGCGAGGCGAACGGGGTCGCGCGCCGGACGAGCTGCTCGAGGTCGTCGACGGCCCAGTCGTCCATGGCGCACATGGCCACGACCTGCTGGGCGAGGACGTCGACGGGGTTGGCCGGCACCCGGAGCGACTCGATGGCGCCCGCGCGCATGCGCTCGACGACGACTGCGGTCTGCACGAGGTCGCCGCGGAACTTCGGGAAGAGCACCCCGCGGGAGACCGCGCCGACCTGGTGGCCGGCCCGGCCGACCCGCTGGAGCCCGGACGCGACCGAGGGCGGCGACTCGACCTGCACGACGAGGTCGACGGCCCCCATGTCGATGCCGAGCTCGAGGCTGCTCGTCGCGACCACCGCGGGCAGCCGCCCGGCCTTGAGGTCCTCCTCGATGAGCTGGCGGTGCTCCTTGCTCACCGACCCGTGGTGGGCGCGGGCCAGCACGGCGGGGGCCCCGGCGCCGGCGCCCGACTGCGCCATGATCTCGGCCGGGGTCCGCGACCCGGTGGGCCGGGTGGCCGCCGCGGCCCGGTCGGCCTCCGCGCCCGACCCGCTCCCGCCACCGGTGCCGCCATCAGTGCCGCCATCGGTGCCGCCATCGGTGCCGGTGGACCGCTCGGCCTCCTCGAGCCGCTCCTGCCAGATCTCGTTGAGGCGGGAGGTCAGCCGCTCTGCGAGCCGTCGGGAGTTGGCGAAGACCAGCGTCGAGCGGTGCTGCGCCACGAGGTCGACGATCCGCTCCTCGACGTGCGGCCAGATGGAGGCACGGCGCTCGGCGCCCGCGGCGGGACCGGACAGGTCGTCCTCGACCACCTCGCCGAGGGCGGACATGTCGGCGATCGGGACGACGACGTCGAGGTCCCACTCCTTGGTGGACGGCGGCCGCACGACCTCGACGGGCCGCCCGCCGGCGAGGTAGCGCGCGACCTCGTCGACCGGCTCGACCGTCGCGGACAGGCCGATGCGCTGGGCCGGGCTCTCGAGCAGCGCGTCGAGCCGCTCGAGCGACAGGGCGAGGTGGGCGCCGCGCTTCGTGCCGGCCACGGCGTGGACCTCGTCGAGGATGACCGTCTCGACGCCGGCCAGCGCCTCGCGCGCAGCGGAGGTGAGGATGAGGAAGAGCGACTCCGGGGTGGTGATCAGGACGTCGCTGGGGGTGCGGGCGAAGGCTCGCCGCTCCTGTGCGGGCGTGTCACCCGAGCGCACCGCCACCGAGATGTCGGGCGGCGGCAGGCCGAGCCGGGTCGCGGCGTGGCCGATGCCGACCAGGGGCGAGCGGAGGTTGCGCTCGACGTCGACGGCGAGCGCCTTCATGGGTGAGACGTAGAGAACCCGGCACCGCTTGAGCCTCTCGTCGGGGACCGGCTCACGGGTCAGCCGGTCGAGGGCCCAGAGGAATGCCGACAGGGTCTTGCCCGAGCCGGTCGGGGCCACGACGAGCGCGTGGTGGCCCGAGCTGATCGCCTCCCAGGCGCCGGCCTGCGCCGCGGTGGGCTCGCTGAACGACCCCCGGAACCACTCGGCGGTGGCGGGGGAGAAGCGGTCGAGCACGTCGCCGGCACTCGGGCGGGGGCTCTGCGTGCGGGAGGCCATCGAGGCAAGCCTGCCACCGGCCACCGACACCGGCGCGACGCAGGAGCCAAACCGATGGCGCGGTGGTGCGGCCTGCACCTACCCTCCGGACGTGCCCACCGCCCCACCCCGTCTCGCCATCCGCCGCCAGCTCCCCAACGCCACGGACCAGGCCGTCGTCCGTGACCTGACGGTGCGGGCGTTCGGGCCCGACGAGGGACCGGTCGTGGCCAGGCTCGTGCAGGCGTTGCAGTCCTCCGACGCCTTCGCTGGGCTGTCCTTCATCGCCGAGCACGACGGGCGGCCGGTCGGGCACACGATGCTGACCCGGTCCTGGGTGGACGCACCCGCGGCCCTCGTCGACGTGCTGGTGCTCAGCCCGCTGTCGGTGGCACCCGAGCACCAGCGCGCGGGGGTGGGACGAGCGCTCGTCGAGCACGCGCTCGCGGTGGCGGACGACGACGGCTGGCCGGCGGTCTTCCTCGAGGGGGACCCCGCCTACTACTCCCGGCTCGGGTTCGAGCGCGCCAGCGCGCGCGGGTTCACCAGCCCGAGCGCGCGGATCCCCGACGCCGCCTTCCAGGTGGTGACCCGCACGGCACACCAGCCGTGGATGACGGGGGCGCTCGTCTACGCCGACCGGTTCTGGGCGCTGGACTGCGTCGGCCTGCGGTGACCGGGACGGCCCGGCCCCTGCCCCCGGTCGCCTGGCGGCTGGTCGCGACGGCGGCGCTCGCGCAGGCGGTCGTGCTCACGCTCGGCAGCCGGGGCTACGGCTACCACCGCGACGAGCTGTACTTCCGCATGCTCCCGCCGGCGTGGGGCCACGTCGACCAGCCACCCCTCGTGCCGCTGCTGGCCCGGACCGTGTCCGTGGTGGTCGACGAGCCCTGGGCGCTGCGCGTCCCCGCGACCCTGGCGGCGGCGCTGTCCGTGGTCCTCGTGGCCCTGGTGGCCCGCGAGCTGGGTGGTGGTCGCGGCGCGCAGGCCCTCGCCGCGTGGGGGTACGCCTTCTCCTCGTTGCCGCTCATGCTCGGCCACGTCCTGCTGACCTCGACCCTCGACCAGGCCTTCTGGCTCGGCGTCGTGTGGTCCGTGCTGCGCGCGCTGCGCGGCAGCCCGCGCTGGTGGCTGGTGGCAGGGGTCGTTGCGGGGCTGGCGTCCTACTGCCGCCTGCTGGTGGCTGTGCTCGGCGCCGCGCTCGCCGTCGGCGTGCTCGCGCTCGGGCCTCGTGCCCCGCTGCGGTCGGCCTGGCTCTGGGCCGGTGCCGGCCTGGCCGGCCTCGTCGCCCTGCCGAACCTCGTCTTCCAGGCCACCCACGGGTGGCCGCAGCTGGCCATGGGCGCGGCCCTGTCGGAGAACAACGCCGGCGAGGTGCGGGCCCTGGCCCTGCCGCTCCTGCTGCTCATGCTCGGGCCCGTGCTCACGGTCGTGTGGGGCACCGGCCTGGTGTGGCTGCTCCGTCGGGAGCGCCGGGCCGAGGTGGGCTTCCTGGCGGTCGCCTTCGGGGTGCTCGTGGCGTTCACCATGGCTTCCGGTGCCCAGCCGCACTACCCGGTCCACCTCCTGAGCGTCGCGTATGCCGCGGGCTGCGTCCCTGTGGCCGCGTGGCTGGCGCAGCGCGCAGCGTGGCGGCGCGCGGCAGTCCTCGGCCTGGCACTCAACGCGACCCTCTCGGTCGTGCTGGCCCTGCCGGTCGTGCCGGTGGGGTCGGTGGGTGCGACCCCGCTTCCGGAGCTCGGTCCGCTGGTGGCGGACCAGGTGGGTTGGCCCCGGTACGTGGCCCAGGTCGCGGACGTCTTCCGGTCCGTGCCGCCGGGCGACCGGGCGGCGGTGGTCACCTCGAACTACGGCGAGGCCGGCGCGATCGCGCGCTTCGGCCCCGCGCTGGGTCTGCCCCCACCGGTCAGCGGGCACAACGCGTTGTACGACGCCGCGCGCCCGTCCGAGGGCACGGACGTCGTCGTCATGGTCGGCTACCAGCTCCGCGGGGTGGAGCGGCTGTTCGCGTCCTGCGACGTCGTGGCCAGGCTCGACAACGGCGTCGGCGTCGCCAACGAGGAGCAGGCCGCACCCGTGGCGGTCTGCCGTGGACCGGTCGCGCCGTGGAGCGAGCTGTGGCCGCGCTTCCGGCACCTGGACTGACGGCCGGGCGGCTGTGACAGACTCGCGGCTGTGCGGCTGAGCAAGTTCTGGACCCTGATGAACGACGAGTTCGGGGAGTCCTACGCCGGCTCCCTCGCCCGCGACCACGTGATGGGCGTGCTGGGGAACCGCACCGCGCTCCAGGCTCTCGAGGCGGGTGAGTCACCGAGGACGGTCTGGCTGGCGCTGTGCGAGGACATGGACGTCCCGGAGTCGCGGCGGCTCGGCGTCGACCACGGCGCCAAGCGATGAGCAGCCCCGCCAGCGCGCCGGACTGGGCGCGGACCCCGGTGGTCCTCGCGCCGATGGCAGGGGGACCCAGCACGGTCGCCCTCGCCGCCGCCGTCGCCGAGGCCGGGGGGTTCCCCTTCCTCGCGGGGGCCTACCTCACCCCGGAGCGGCTGCGCGCCGATGTCGAGGGCCTGCGCTCGCGCACCTCGACGGCCTTCGGGGTCAACGTGTTCGCGCCCTCGCCCGACGAGCCGGCGATGCTCGCCGCCGCCGAGTCGTATGCCGCGCTGCTGGCCCCGTGGGCCGCTGCGGCAGGGGTGCAGCTGGGGGCCCCGCGATACGACGACGACGCCTTCGCCGCGAAGGTGGACCTGCTCGCCGAGCTGGCGCCTGCCGTGGTGAGCTTCGCCTTCGGCTGGCCGCCCGCACGGGCCGTCGACCGTCTCCAGCGCGCCGGCGTGCAGGTGTGGGTGACCGTCAACGAGCCGGCCGAGGCCGAGTGGGCCCGGGAGCTGGGCGTCGACGGCCTCGTCGCCCAGGGCTGGGAGGCCGGCGGTCACCGTGGCGGCCCCGTCGACACGGGGGCCGAGCAGCTTCCCGTCCGGGAGCTGGTGCGGGCACTGCGCGAGCAGACCTCCCTCCCCGTGATCGCCGCCGGGGGGTTGATGACGGGGTCCGAGGCGGCCGAGCTCCTGACGCTGGGCGCGTGCGCGGCGGCGTTCGGCACGGCCTTCCTGTCCTGCCCGGAGGCCGGGACGGCCGACGTGCACCGCCACGCCCTGGCCCACCGGCAGGGCACGGTCGTCACCCGGGCCTTCACCGGGCGCAGCGCCCGGGCGCTGCACAACGCCTGGACGGACGGCTACGGGTCCCGCGCGCCCGCGGCATACCCGCACGTCCACCACGTCACGGCGCCGCTGCGCGCCCACGGCAAGGCGCTGGGTGAGGCGGACCTGGTGCACCTGTGGGCCGGGACGGGGCACGGACGGACCCGCGGGCTGCCGGCGGGCGACCTCTGCCGGACCCTGCTCGGCGAGCTGGCCGAGGCGGCGCGCCGGGCCGGAACGTAAATGACCGCGAGGGTTGTCGCCCCCGTTCGCTAGCGTGGCGCCTGTGACTGGTGACGACATCCTGCTGAGCGCCACGGGGCTGACCAAGAGGTTCGGCGACTTCGCCGCCGTCGACGGCATCGACTTCGCCGTCCGCAAGGGCGAGGCGTTCGGCTTCCTCGGGCCCAACGGTGCGGGCAAGTCGTCCACGATGCGCATGGTGGGGTGCGTCTCGCCCGTGTCCGGGGGCGAGCTGCGCCTGTTCGGTCAGGACCCGGCCACCCACGGCCCGGCGATCCGGGCGCGCCTGGGGGTCGTGCCGCAGCGCGACACCCTCGACGAGGAGCTCACCGTCGAGGAGAACCTCTGGATCTACGGCCGCTACTTCGGGCTCTCCCGCAAGGAGGTCCGGGCCCGCGCGGCCGAGCTGCTGGACTTCGCGCAGCTGACCGACCGGGCCAGGGACCGCGTCGAGCCGCTCTCGGGCGGGATGAAGCGGCGGCTCACCATCGCCCGCTCCCTGATCAACTCTCCCGAGATCCTGCTCCTCGACGAGCCGACGACGGGTCTGGACCCGCAGGCCCGCCACGTGCTGTGGGACCGCCTGTTCCGGCTCAAGCGCTCGGGGGTGACCCTGGTGCTGACGACGCACTACATGGACGAGGCGGAGCAGCTCTGCGACCGCCTCGTCGTCATGGACCACGGCAAGATCGTCGCCGAGGGGTCGCCGCGCCAGCTGATCGAGGAGTACTCCACCCGCGAGGTCCTCGAGCTGCGCTTCGACGCCGAGGACCACAAGGACTACGCGGAGCAGGTCACCGGCATCGGCAAGAGCGTCGAGGTCCTCCCCGACCGGCTGCTCGTCTACACCGACAACGGTGACGAGGCCTCGGCGGTCGTCCACTCCCGGGGCATCGAGCCGCTGTCGTCGCTGGTGCGGAGGTCGACGCTCGAGGACGTCTTCCTCCACCTCACGGGCCGGACCCTGGTGGACTGATGGCTCCTGCCACGACGTCCGCGCCACCGGTGTCCGCCCCGGGGGAGCGCGCCCAGCACGGCCCTCGCCAGCCGCTCAGCACCTCGGAGCGGTGGCTGTCGGTCTTCGGCTACCTCATGGCCGTCTACCGGCGCACCTGGCGCGGGAGCATCATCGGCCGGTTCCTCTCGCCGCTGTTCTTCCTGCTGGCGATGGGCCTCGGCCTCGGCGCCCTGGTCGACGACCGCGCCGGCGGCGTCGACGGCACCCCGTACCTCCTGTACGTCGTCCCCGCGATCGTGGCCACCCAGGCGATGTGGGTCGCGATGGGCGAGTCGACCTACCAGGTCCTCGGGTACATCAAGTGGAACATGGGCTACCACGCGATGTTGGCCACGCCGCTCGGGGTCCGCGACATCCTCATCGGCCACCTGCTCTCGGTCGTCGGCCACCTGACGGTGGCGACGGCCATCTTCATGGGCGTGGCCGCGCTCTTCGGTGGCTTCTCGTCCTGGTGGGCCGTGCTGTGCCTTCCGATCGCCGTGCTCACGGGGATGGCCTTCACCGTCCCGATCTTCGCGTTCACGGCCCGGCAGGAGGGTGACAACGGCTTCAACATCCTCTTCCGCTGGGTGATGACGCCGCTGATGCTCTTCTCCGGCACGTACTTCCCGGTCGACCAGCTGCCGGTGTGGATGCAGCCGGTCGCCTGGGTCACGCCGCTGTGGCACGGCGTCGAGTCCTGCCGCCAGGTGTCGACCGGCCAGGTGGTCTGGCCCACCCTGGGCCTGCACCTGGCCGTGCTGGTCACCTTCATCGCGGTCGGGTGGGTCCTGGCCGTGCGCACCTTCACGAAGAGGCTGGTCGTATGAGCGTGACCTCCGCCGCGCCGAGAGCGGCCACGCGGCTGGCGCGGCTGGTGCCGATGCCCGCGGGTGCCGGCCTGGCCCGGATGCTCGTCGAGCGCAACGTCACCTCGTTCCGCCACGGCTGGATCGCCCTGGTGACCGGGTTCGCCGAGCCCGTGTTCTACCTCTTCTCGCTCGGCGTCGGCATCGGGGCACTGGTCCAGACGGTGGTCACCGACGGGGGTACCGAGGTGAGCTACCTCGCGTTCGTGGCGCCGGCCCTGCTGGCGGCGTCCGCCATGAACGGCGCCGTCATGGACTCCACCTTCAACGTCTTCTTCAAGCTGAAGTACGCGCGCCTCTACGACTCGGTCCTCGCGACGCCGATGGGCCCGCGCGACATCGCGGTCGGGGAGATCTCGTGGTCGCTGATCCGGGGCGCGATGTACTCCGCGTGCTTCCTGGTCGTCGCGCTGCTGGCCGGGGCCGTGCAGTCCTGGTGGGCGCTGCTCGCGTTGCCGGCTGCCGTCTTCATCGGCTTCGCCTTCGCAGCGGTCGGCATGTTCGCCACGACCTTCATGCGCTCCTGGGTGGACTTCGACTACGTCACCCTGGCGCTCCAGCCGATGTTCCTGTTCTCCGCGACGTTCTTCCCGATCTCCACCTACCCGGACTCGCTCCAGTGGCTCGTCCAGGCCACGCCGCTCTACCACGGCGTCGCGCT
>NZ_DATBMI010000241.1:0-7144 GCF_036554925.1 Pedococcus sp. | reverse complement strand
GCTCAGTGCGTGAAGGTGAGCCCCTTGAGTACGCGGCGGGCCACGGACTCGTCTCCGTGCACCGTGAAGTGGATGTCCTCGAGGTCGCCCCGCCCCGCCGCGCGGCGGGCGATCGCGTCAGTGGAGAGCGTGATGCTCGTGATTTGCTCGTCCTCGGGGTGCTCGTGGACGGACCCGGTGAAGAGGGGGGTGCCGAGCGGCTTGCCACCCTCGCCGACCTCGACCCGCACGCCGGCCCGCCCCAGGACAGGCCCGGTCACATCGAAGATCACGACGTTCCCGGGCTCGATCCCGGCGTTCCTGGCCACCAGCTTCGGCAGGGAGGCGAACAGCACGTCCATGAAGACGGCGGCGCCCGGCGCGTCGAGGTCACCGGGGCGCCCGAGGGCGTGACGCATGTCCTGCTCGTGGGTCCAGATGTCCACGATGCGGGTCCGCAGCACCTCGCCGGCCGGGCCGGGTCCGAAAGGTCCCTTGATCTCGGTGTCGAGGGTGAGCTCCGGGTCGCCGAGCTGGCGCATGCGCATGGCGAGCACGCCGTCGAGCTCGTCGACCACCTTCGAGCCGATCATGGGTCGGCGCAGCTCGATCATGGCCTCGGTGACCCGGTCGAGGTCGGTGCGCACGTGGGCGTAGTCCGGGACCTTCACCCGGGGCAGCGCGGAACCGGCCAGCCACTGCTCCACGCCGACGACGTGGGCGATCTGGTCCTTGACGGTCCAGCCCGGGCACGCGGTGTCCTTGCGGAAGTCGGAGTCGGAGCAGGAACGGCCCAGGTCGATCACCGCGCGCACGGTCTGCGCGTAGGCTGCGACGAGGCCTGGGAGGTCTTCCGGGGCTGCCGGATGCAGGGGCATGGCCCCACCCTACTTAGGCTGGTGTCCATGTCCTCTCCCAGCAGCACGAGTGCCCGCCCGGGCCGCCCCGGTCTGGTCCTGACCGGGGTCGCCGTCGTGGCGGTCCTCGCGGGGGCGCTCGTCACCGGGGCTGCGGCTGCCCCCGTGCTCGGTGACCCCGGGCCCCTGGTCCGGTGGGGCGCCCTGGTGGCGCGGGTCATCCACGATCTTGCCGCCGCGGCGACGGTGGGCCTGCTGGTTCTCGCCGCGTTCCTGGCTCCCGAGACGACGCGGACCAACCGCCGCGTGTCGGCCACCCGTCTTGCCAGCGCCACCGCCGCGCTCTGGGCTCTCGCCGGTCTCGTGGGCGTGCTCCTCACCTTCGCGCAGCTGGCCGGCGTCCCGCTCTCGGCGCCGGGCTACCTCGACCAGTTCGTCAGCTTCGCGTGGGAGCTGGAGGTGACCCGGGTCGCAATCATCAGCCTCGGACTGGCTGCGGTGGTCGCTGCGGGTGCGGCCGTGGCCTCCTCCCGGTCCGCCATGGCCTGGCTCGCGGGATTGTCGGTGTTCGCCGTCCTGCCGCTCGCCCTCGCAGGCCACGCGGCAGGCGCCGCCAACCACGACACCGCGGTGAACACCCTGGCGGTGCACCTCGTCGGGGTGACCCTGTGGCTCGGGGGACTGCTCGCGCTCGCGGTGATGCGTCCGCAGCTGGGCTCCGACCTCGGCGCCACCGTGCAGCGCTACTCCACCATCGCGCTGTGGTCCTTCGTCGCCGTCGCGATGTCCGGCGTGCTCAACGCCGGGCTGCGGCTCGGTGGCCTCGACGGTCTGGCCACGGCCTACGGGCTGCTCGTCGTCGCCAAGGTGCTGGCCCTCGTGGGCCTGGGGTATGCCGGGTGGAGGCACCGCCGGGCCTTGACGGGGCGGCTGCTGAACGAGGCCGCGGGCGTGCGTGACTTCGGGCGGCTGGTGCTGGCCGAGCTGGCCCTGATGGGTCTGGCCGTCGGGGTGGCGGTGGCCCTTGCCCGGAGTGCCCCGCCCGTCCCCGACACGCCGATCGCCGAGCCCACCCCGGCTGAGGTCTTCACCGGCTACCCCGCGCCCGCCCCTCTCACCGCCAGTGCCTGGTTCACCACCTGGCGCGTCGACTGGCTGTGGCTGGCCGTCGCGGTCCTGATGGTCGGCCTCTACCTCGCGGGCTGGCAGCGCCTGCGCCGTCGTGGCGACGCCTGGCCCCTGGCCCGGGTGGTGCTGTGGGTGCTCGGCTGGGCCGTGTTCCTCTTCGCGACGCAGGGTGGCCCCGGCATCTACGGGCGCGTGCTGTTCTCGGCCCACATGGTCATGCACATGGCCGTCGCGATGTTGGTGCCGTTGCTGCTCGTGCCGGCTGCACCGCTGACTCTGGCCCTGCGCGCCCTGCGGTCCCGGCCCGACAAGACGTGGGGGCCGCGGGAGGTCATCCTCCAGCTCGTGCACTCTCGCTACCTCGGGGCCCTCGCAAACCCGGTCGTGGCCTCTGCGCTGTTCTTCTTCAGCCTCGCGATCTTCTACTACTCACCGCTGTTCGAGCTGGCCCTGACCACCCACACCGGGCACGTCGCGATGATGGTGCACTTCCTGTTCTCGGGGTACCTCTTCGTCTGGGTGCTCATCGGCCTCGACCCCGGCCCCAAGCGCTGGTCGCCCCTGCTGCTCCTCGTCGTCCTCTTCGCGACGATGGCGTTCCACGCGTTCTTCGGCGTCATCATGACCGGCGGCACGACCCTGCTCGCCCCCGACTTCTTCGGCCGCCTCGACCTCGCGTGGGTCCCGGACCCGCTGGCCGACCAGCAGCGCGCCGGGGCCATCGCCTGGGGCGTCGGCGAGGCACCCACCCTCGCCCTGGCCCTGGTGGTCGCCGCGCAGTGGGTCCGCTCCGACCGCGTCGAGGCGCGGCGTCGCGACCGTCAGGCCGACCGAGACGGGGACGCCGAGCTCGCTGCCTACAACGCGCAGCTGGCCCAGCGCCGGGCCGCCCACGAGCAGGCCGAACGGATCCGCGCCGACCGGACGGCACAGCGAGCGCGGCGTGGCACACCAGGGCAGGGAGGCTGACATGCGGGTCGCGGTGGTGCAGGTCGGGTACGGGGACGACGAGCCGATGGTCGAGCGCGTCGAGCGCGTAGGGGCGCTGGTGCGCCAGCAGGCCGGGCACGACCTGGTGGTGCTGCCGGAGCTGTGGGCACCGGGCGGGTTTGCCTACCGTGACTGGGACGAGCGGGCGGAGCCCGTCGACGGGCCCACCGCGCAGGCCATGTCCACGGCGGCGCGCGAGGCCGGCGTGATGCTGCACGCCGGGTCGATCGTCGAGCGGCCCGATGACGGCGAGACCGGCCCGGAGGGACGGGGGCTGTGGAACACCTCGCTCGTCTTCGGCCCCGACGGCGGGCTCCTCGCCAGGTACCGCAAGATCCACCGCTTCGGCTTCGGCTCGGGGGAGCCCAAGCTCATGGACGCGGGCGAGGACATCGTCCTCGTGGACCTGCCCGGCGGTCAGGGGCGGGCGGGGCTCTCCACCTGCTACGACCTCCGCTTCCCCGAGCTCTACCGCCGCCAGCTGGACGCCGGGGCTTCGGCCTTCATCATCCCGGCGGCGTGGCCGATGGCCCGGGTCCGGCACTGGACCCTGTTGGCCCACGCCCGCGCCGTCGAGGACCAGTGCGTCGTCATCGCCTGCAACACCGCCGGCACGCACTCCGGGACCGAGATGGGTGGGCACTCCCAGGTCGTCCTGCCCACCGGTGAGGCGCTCGCCATGGCCGGGTCGGGCGAGCAGGTGCTGAGCGTCGACGTCGACCTCGCGGCGGTGGAGGAGTACCGCCGCGCGTTCCCCGTCCTCGCGGACCGGCGCCTGTAGCAGGTCACGCCACCTGCCTGTGCCGTCCGCGTGACGAAGGGCACGCGCGCCGGCGCTTCGCCTCTGATCGGTCGCGCAGCAGGGTGGGGTGTCAGACCCCTTGGGGGTCGAACTGGCTGATGGTGAAGCGCGCTCCCTGCGGGTCCCGGACGAGCGCCGTCTTGGTCCACCTGGTGTCCTCGCGCGCGAGGACGGTGCCGCCGAGCTGCTCGGCGACCCGCGCCGACGCGTCACGGTCCGCGACCGTGAACGACACGTGCCAGTGCGGCTCCTCGCCCTCGCCCGCCGGCACGAGCCAGCCGATGGCGTCCTCGAAGCCCGGCGGGGCATGGAACTCCTGCTGGCGCGCCCGGATCCCCGGGTCGGTCGTGGCCTCGAGGTGGTCGGCGTACCCCGGGCGGCGGATCATCGTCGCGAAGCCGAGGTCGTCGTACGCCCAGCCGAAGACCTCGCTGTAGAACGCGGCGGACGTCGACGGCTCGGCGGCGTGCAGGTCGCTGAAGTTCCAGCTGCCGGGGACGTTCACGGCCTGGGCGCCGGGCCGGTGCCGCGCCTGCCAGAGGCGGAACTCGACGCCGGCAGCGTCGGCGCACACGGCCGCCCGGGCGCCCTCGCCCGCGTCGGAGGGAGGCTGCAGCACGCGGCCTCCAGCCGCCTCGACCCGCCCGGCTGCTGCGTCGGCGTCGGCCACGGCGACGTAGGTGTTCCACGACGAGGTGTGCACTCCCTCGGCCTCGGCCGGACCCGACACCCCCGCCTCGGCCGGCCCCGACAGCCCGGCGACGTCCTGCCCGTCGAGCTGGGCGATGAGGTAGCGCCGGCCCCCCGGTGGACCCGACTCGACGAAGGTCCACCCGAACAGCCCGCCGTAGAACTGCTGCGCGGACGCGAGGTCCGGCTGCTCGGTGTCGATCCATGACGTGACCCCGTCGGGGTAGGTCTTCGTGACCATGGCCGTGCCTCCCGTCGTCACAGTGCCGGATCCCGTGCGCTGCCGGGATCCCGTGCGCTCCTTTCCACTGTAGGAACGCCCTCCGACAGTGGCGCCGGGCATGACGGGAAGAGCAGCGCGCAGGCCTGTGTTGGCACCCTCGTGACGACCCCGACGAGCACCCCCCGCACCGCGACACGCCTGCGCGCCCCCGAGCTCACCGGCCGGGGCTGGCTGAACACCGGTGGCGAACAGCTCTCCCTGGCGGACCTGCGTGGGCGCATCGTCGTCCTCGACTTCTGGACGTTCTGCTGCGTCAACTGCCTGCACGTGCTCGACGAGCTGCGGCCGCTGGAGGAGAAGTACGCCGACTCCCTCGTGCTCATCGGCGTCCACTCGCCGAAGTTCGAGCACGAGGCAGACGCCGACGCCCTCGCCGCCGCCGTGGAGCGGTATGCCGTGCACCATCCCGTCCTCGACGACCCCGGCCTCGCGACCTGGCAGGCCTACACGGCGCGCGCCTGGCCGACCCTCGTGGTCATCGACCCCGAGGGCTACATCGTCGCGTCGTTGTCCGGGGAAGGTCACGCACACGGGCTGTCGGTCCTCATCGAGGAGCTCATCGCCGAGCACTCGGCCCAGGGCACGCTGCGCCAGGGCGACTCGCCGTATGCCGCGCCGCCGCCTCCCGAGACCACGCTCCGCTTCCCGGGGAAGGGCGCCGTCCTGCCGGACGGCTCGTTCGTGGTGTCCGACACCGCCCACCACGAGGTGGTCCACCTCGAGACCGACCTGGTGACCGAGCGCGCTCGCTTCGGCGGCGCCGGCGTGCTCAACGAGCCGCAGGGCGTCCTGGTCCTCCCGGCCGAGACCGCTGCGCGAGTCGGCTACGACGTGGTCGTTGCCGACTCCGTCAACCACCAGGTCAAGGGCCTGCGTCTTGCCGACGGCGCGTGGGTCACCCTGGCAGGCACCGGCCGGCAGCTGCGGGAACGCTCCGGGAGCGGGCCCGCACTGCGCCAGGACCTCTCCACCCCGTGGGACGTCGCGTGGTTCATCGACCGCGTCGTCGTCGCGATGGCGGGCACCCACCAGCTGTGGGCCCTGCACCTGGCCACGGACCCGGCCGACAACACCGTCGCCGTCCTCGGCGGCACGTCGGCCGAGGGCATCCGAGACGGCGCGGCCGACGAGGCGTGGTTCGCCCAGCCGTCAGGCCTGGCCGTCTCGGCGGACGGCCGCCGCCTCTGGGTGGCCGACTCCGAGACATCGGCCCTGCGCTCGCTCGACCTCACCGACGACGGGTTCGTCGTCGAAACCCATGTGGGACAAGGCCTCTTCGACTTCGGCCACCGCGACGGCACGGCGGACCAGGCCCTCCTCCAGCATCCGCTGGGCGTGACGGTCCTGCCTGACGGCTCGGTCGCGGTCAGCGACACCTACAACGGCGCGATCCGGCGGTTCGACCCGGTCGCCCGGGAAGTCTCGACGCTCGCCACCGGGCTGCGCGAACCGAGCGACGCCGTCGTGGAGCAGGACGGAGAGAACACGCGGCTCGTGGTGGTCGAGTCGGCGGCGCACCAGCTCGTGCGGATCCCCCTGCCGGAGAAGGCCCAGCGCGTCGACGGCCTGGCCCGCCAGACCCAGCGCCCGCGCCAGGAGGTCGCTGCCGGCACGGTCAGCCTGCGCGTGAACTTCACGCCTCCGACCGGGCAGAAGCTCGACCACCGCTGGGGCGACCCGACCCGGCTCATGGTCTCGGCCACGCCGGGGGCCCTCCTGGCCGAGGGCGGAGGCAGCGCCGAGGGCCTCCAGCGCGACCTGGTGCTGGACCCTTCGGTCGGCGACGGCGTGCTCCACGTGTCGGTGCAGGCCGCCGCGTGCGACGGCGACCCGGATACCGGGGAGGTGCCGGAGCACGCCGCTTGCCACCTGTACCAGCAGGACTGGGGCATCCCCGTCGTCCTCGTCGACGGCGCTCCCGCGGAGATCAGCCTCGACCTGCGAGGCGTCTGAGAACCTTCGCCGCGCCAGCCCCCGTGAGGGACCGGACCGCATACGCTCAGGCCAGAGGGCTCCGAACGGTGTTCGGACGAAAGGCGTGTGGTGATGGGAATTCTCGAGGGTGTCCTGCCGATCCTGGCCGGCGTCGCGGTGGTCGTGGCGATTGCACTGTTCGTCGACCGGCGCCGGAGGGCGCCGGGCAGCAGGGCCGACTACGACCGCCTCACCGACTCGCCGCGGCCGCCGGAGGCGCACCGGATGCCCGGCCAGAGCGACCAGTACCACGGGTGACGGCCACGCCGGCGCCAGGGTCCTGCCCACAGAGGGAGCGGGTTCGCCCCTCGGACAGGGCTGTGACCCCGCCGGTGCTCGGCGGGGTGTGGGGCGGGGTCACGCTGGTTCGGCCCGGCTGGGTGGTCGGCCTCGAGCGAGGAGCTCGTCGTAGGAGCCGCGGGTGAGGTCCCACTCGACCCG
>NZ_DATBMI010000232.1:0-18621 GCF_036554925.1 Pedococcus sp. | reverse complement strand
GCGCATCTGTTTCGAGAGCCCTGTATGCCGTGAACCGGTCAGCGGTCAAGTGTGCCAGAGAGCGGCGCACATCTCCTAAACGGGAAGGCCCCCTCCGGCATTCCCCACGCCGGGCCCTCGATGCCGCCCTCGATGCCGCCCTCGATGCCGCTCGGCCGACCTCACCGTGGGGGTTTCCCTCCCCTGTCCCGCCGGTGATCCCCCACACTCTGCCTCCTCGCCCAGCCACCTGTGGATGAGCGCCCTCCGTCCCCGACGGATCGGGCCATGCTGCTGCGGGTGGAGCGAGCGCTGGCGGCCAGGGCACGGGGTCAGTTCGGGCTGGTCACGTGGCGCCAGTGCCTGGAGGCAGGCATGACCGAGCGAGCCGTCCGGTGGCGCCTCACGTCAGCGCGCTGGGTTCGCGTGCACCCCGGCGTCTACCTCACCGAGCCTGGCCGCAATGACTGGGAGGTCACCGCGATGGCCGCACTGCTCGCCTGCGGGAGGGGCGCCGCGCTGTCTCATGACAGCGCCGCCTTCGCGTGGGGGCTGTCACGGGGCAGGGGGCAGGTGGTCCGCGTCATCGTCCCGGCCGAGCGCACCGTGGAGGCGCCGGACGGAGTGGCTGTGGTGCGGTCGCGCTCAGCGGTGGCCCGCACCCATGAGACGGCCTGGCCTCATCGCACCACCGTCGAGCACACGCTCCTCGACCTGGCCCAGGAGTCTTCTCTCGACTCAGCTGTGGCACGACTGGCGCGCGCCTTCCAGCAGGGACAGACCACCGAGCGCATGGTGCGCCAGGCCCTCGCCAAACGCCCCCGCCAACGGCACCGAGCCCTGCTCCTGGAGGCCCTGGGCGACCTGGACGGTGGTGCGGAGAGTGTGGCGGAGCTGCGCTTCGTGCGTGACGTCGAGGCCGCTCACGACCTGCCCGTCGCTGTGCGCCAGAGCCCCACGGGTGGCGGGGGCCGTCGCGACAACGAGTACGACGAGTTCGCGCTGGTCGTGGAGGTCGACGGTCGCCTCGGGCATGAGGGCTGGGACGGCAGGCGCAAGGACGGCCGACGTGATCGCCGGGCGGCCCGCGGTGGTCGACTGACGGTGCGTGTCTTCTGGGACGAGCTGGTGCAGACGCCCTGCACGCTCGC
Source organism: Pedococcus sp. (assembly GCF_036554925.1). Classification (NCBI taxonomy): domain Bacteria; kingdom Bacillati; phylum Actinomycetota; class Actinomycetes; order Micrococcales; family Intrasporangiaceae; genus Pedococcus; species Pedococcus sp. The sequence goes on along the minus strand of NZ_DATBMI010000232.1, from coordinate 17,491 downwards.
GCTCGAGATCGCCGAGCTGCTGCAGGCCAGGGGCTGGGACGGCCGCGCTCGGCGATGCCGTCGCCGAGACTGCGCGGTGCCCCGTCTGGGCGCCTGAACCTGCCCCTCCCCAGCTGGCCACGACTCCTGCGTGTGGGTGTTCACCTACCCCATCGCGTCGGTGGTCCCCCACGCCGGGGCAGGAGTCAGGGGAGCCGGGTCGCGCCCTGGCGGCGGCGGCGCCAGGCCAGCGCCGCGCTCGAGCAGACGAGGACGAGGGGCACCCCCACGACGAGGGGCAGCACGCCGCCGGCGTTGACGTCGATGTGCTCCCCGACCGTGAGGCGCACCGGGGGGCTCAGGGCGGTGCCGTCTGCGGAGGCCTGGCTCACCGTCACCCACACGAGCAGCGGTCCGCTGTCGACGGCCCGCATCGGCCAGGCATGACCCACCGACTCCCCGGGACCGAGCGTGTCGAGGAAGACGGTGCGCTCGGTGCACCAGTCCTCGGGGTCGACGTACCGCTGGGGGTCCGTGCTGAGGATGTCGAGGTGCGCGATCAGCCCTCGGACCGGGTCGGCCGACTCGTTGGTGACGACCGAGGGCAGGTCGAAGGCCTCGCCCACGCTGACCGTGATCTCGCGGCGCTGGACGGCGATCGCGACGGGAGGCGCCTCCCGCGGCGCCGTCTGCACGACCGGGCGGGGCGCGGCCACCGCGGCCGGACCCGTCACCGCGGCCGGACCGGTCACCGCCACCGCGGCCGGACCGGTCACCGCCACCGCGGCCGGACCGGTCACCCCGAGCATGACGGCCGCGAGGACCAGCACACTGCGGACCGCGGCCGGTCTCATCCCTGGCCCCGGGGCATCAGCGAGAGCCGCGAGGCGGCGGCGAGCGCGATGGCCGGCATGACCAGGCCGGCGACCAGTGGCGTCAGCAGCAGGTGGATGTCCTGGGTCATCGGCGTGCCCCTCAGGACGATGCCGTCGAGGTACGGCAGGCCGCTGGTGAAGGGGTCGAGGCGCACCAGCGCCTCGCCCGCCCACCCGCGCAGTGAGGTCGGCGGCAGGAGGGCCGGGGCGTGCAGCGCCAGCAGCAGGAACAGGCTGATGGCCAGGCTGAGCCGCTGCGAGCCGGACCAGATGCTGACGAGCAGCCCGAGCCCGCCGAGGAACAGGGAGAGGAGGGTCCCCACGATGAGCGCCGCGAGCAGGACCTCGCCCCACCGGCTGACGCCGCGGCCCAGCACCCACAGGTACGGCACCGCGACGAGGAAGGCTCCCACCCAGAGCGTCAGCGCCGACATCCCCTTGCCGGCGACGAGGGCCCGCCGCGGCGCAGGGGTGAGGAGGAGGCTCTCGAGCGTGCCTCGCTCACGCTCGCCGCTCACGGCATCCGCGCACCACAGCACCACGAGCAGGCCACCCACCGTCACGGCCGTCTTCACCGCCAGGCTGAGCGACTCGCGCTGCTCGAGGAACGTGAGCGACTGGTTCACCGCGGCGACGTACGTCGTGAAGCTGAGCAGCACGGCATACGCCACCATGATCGCCAGACCGCGGCCCGAGACCCACTGGTCACGGATCTCCCGCCAGGCCACCACCAGGGCCGCACTCACGGCGCACCCCGGTCCCGGTCGGTGAGCGCCAGGAACGCCTCGCTCAGCTGGCCGTCCTCGGCGACCGCGGCGTCGATCCCGCCGCCCTGCAGCACCTCGAGGGCGCGCTCCTGCTCCTCCGGTGGCACCCGGAGCATGCCGTGCGCCGGCCGGGTCACCGCGTCACGCACGACCTCTGCGACCGTGCCGTCCGAGACCAGGCGGCCCCGGTCGAGGATGAGGACGCGGTCGCACACCTGCTCGACCTCGGTGAGCAGGTGCGTGCTGAGGACCACCGTCGAGCCCCGCTCGCGGGAGATGCGGCTGACCAGGCCCAGCACCTGGCGCTGGCCGGCCGGGTCCAGCCCGAGCGTCGGCTCGTCCAGGAAGACCACCTCGGGGTCGTTGACCAGGGCACGGGCGATGCCGAGCCGCTGGCGCATGCCGCGGCTCATCTCGGAGATCCGCGACCGCCCCCGCTCGCCCAGCCCGACCTCGCCGAGGAGCCGGCGGCCCGTTGCCATGGCCTCGCGCCCGGACAGCCCGAAGAGCTGGCCGTGGTAGGCCAGCCACTCCTCCCCGGTCTGCCCCCCGGGGTAGCCGGCGCTCTCGGGCAGCACCCCCACGCGACGGCGGATCTCCGTGGGCCGGGTGTGCGGCACCCCGGCCACCGAGAAGGTCCCGCCGTCGGCCCGGAGCACCGTGCACAGGACCCGGATGGCCGAGGTCTTCCCGGCGCCGTTCGGCCCGAGGAAGCCCACGATCGTGCCGGGCTCGACCGAGACGTCGAGCGAGTCGACGGCGACGGTCCCGTTGTAGACCTTGCGCAGCCCGTGCGCCTCGATGGCCAGCATCGCGCCTCCCAGGCACCACGGCTCGCCGGGGGCCGCCCTTCCCGCGGCCCGTGCTCCTGCGAGTCTAGGAGCGCCGGCGCGGGGGCACCTCAGTCGCTCGGACTAGCCCCGTTTCCCACCGGCCGCGGGGTTGCCTCGCCCGCGGTGGCCGACGGCAGGAACAGCCGCACGGTAGTGCCCTCCCCCTCGGCCGAGGCGACGAACATCTGCCCGCCGTGCCCCTCGACGATCGTGCGAACGATCGCCAGGCCGAGTCCGGTCCCCGGGATGGCCTTGGCGGTGGCGTTGCTGGCCCGGAAGAACCGGTTGCCCAGCTGCTGGAGGTCCTCGTGCGGGATGCCGATGCCGGTGTCGGAGACCGAGATGGCCACCCGGCTGCCCGACCGCTCGGCGCTGATCCGCACGGTGCCCCCCGCCGGCGTGAACTTCACCGCGTTGGAGCCGAGGTTGATCAGGGCACGCTCGAACTGCGTGCGGTCGACGTGGACGCAGAGGTCCTCGGGCGCCGGCTGGGCCTCCAGCTCCACCCGGCCGTTCGCGGCGACCGGGCGGAGCAGCTCGACGACGCCCGCGACGAGGTCGCTGACCGGGGTGTCCTGCGGCGAGGAGTTCAGCCCCGACGTCTCGATGCGGTTGAGCACCAGGAGGTCCTCGATGAGCCCCCGCAGCCGGGTCGTGTTGCGCTCGATCACCTTGAGCGCGCCCAGCTGCGGTCCGGAGAGCAGCCCGTAGTCGCCGTCCTCGAGCAGCTCGAGGTAGCCGGAGATCGAGGTCAGGGGCGTGCGCAGCTCGTGGCTGACCGTCGCCATGAAGTCGGTCTTCTGCCGGTCCAGCTCGGTCAGCCGGTCGACCTGCTCGGCCTGCATCTCCGCCAGGCGCGACGAGACGATGGCCTGCGCCACGTGGGCGACGCACTGCTGCACGCCCTGGATCTCGTAGCGCCTCCAGCGCCGGGGCAGCTCCACGGTCATGAGCGCGAGGAGGCCGAGCGCCTTCTCGCCGACCCCGATGGGCACCATCAGCAGCGAGCGGGCGCCGGTGGCGCGGTGGTATGCCGCGACGCGCGGGTCCGCGGCGACCGCCGGGTCGAGCAGGTCGGGCAGCCGGAAGACGGTGGCCTCCCGGCGCAGCTCGTCGTTGACCGCCGCGACCTGCCCCATCAGCGAGGGCGGGAGCGGGGGCAGCGGCGGCAGGTCGTAGCGGTGGAACTGGGCGCTGCCGTCGGGCTGGCCGTCCTCGCCGATGGTGTGGAGCAGCACGCGGTCGACGGCCAGGCCCTCGCCGAGGGAGGCGCAGACGAGGTGCAGGGCGGCGCCGATGTCGTGGATCCCCCTCACCCGACGGGCGACGTCAAGGGTCAGGCGGTGCACCAGCAGGGTCTGGGCCTGCTCCTCCTGGAGTGCACGCTTGACCCGGGTGAGCTCGTTGTAGTCGGCGGCGAGGGCTCGCACCTCCGCGGCGCCGGTCGCCTCGTCCGCGTGCACGCTGTCGTCGCCCTCGCGCTGGCGGGTGAGCACGCGCCGCAGGTGGCCCAGCGGGGCGATGAGCGAGGTGCCGATCAGGCGGGCCGTCACGACCACCACCACCGCGACCAGCAGGGCCCCGGCCAGGAGCACGCCGAGGACGATCCACACCGAGTTGCGGCTCAGCGCGCGCGACTCGTCGCGCTGGGAGCGGACCACGGTGTCGAGGTCGCGGTTGGCGGCGCGGAACGCGCTGAACCGCTCGGCGGCCAGGTCAGCCGCTGCCTGCCGGTTCGGCGCCGCCGACCGGGCGGCCACCTCGGCGTCCCGCGCGGCATCGAACCAGGCGCCCACCGCGTCGCGCTGGGCCTCCACGAGTGTGCGGTACCGCTGCCGCTGCGCCGCCGAGATCTCGTCGCGGCCCAGGGCGGTGGCCGTCGAGGCGAGCAGTCCCTCGGCCTCGGCCTCCACCCCGGCATACCCCTCGGGAGCGCCCGCCGGGCCCGCGCCGAGCAGGGACTCGCGCCAGGCGGCCTGGGCCTCGGTCATCCGCAGCAGGACGTCGCTGTTGTACTGGAAGGCCGGCCCCACGGCCAGCGTCAGCCGGCGGACGACCCGCTGCTCGGCGTTCGCGGTGATGACCGCGGCGGCCATGATGGACGCGGAGAGGACGAGCAGCACGACCACCGCGCCCCGGATCTGGAGGCGTGCCGGCGCCCGCAGCACGCGCTGCCACCAGGCCCTCATGCCGCGTCCCGATGCACGCCGTCGTCGAAGCCCGTGCGCGTCATGACGCCCCAGACCTGCTTCTTGCCCCGCAGGCTGGCCCACCAGCCCTCGAGGCGCCACCACACGGTGAGCTGCCGGTAGCCGACGTTCTCCAGCACCGACGCGATCAGGGAGACCCCGAGGTCGCGCCACCGCTCGTGCCGGTGGAAGGCCCACTCCTCCAGGGCCATGGCGGCCAGCGTCACGAAGATGGCGTAGCCGTAGGCCACGGCGAGGAAGAGCACGGCATACGGGATGTTGACGACGCCGAGGAGCAGCGCGAGAGGGACGACGACCAGGCCGTAGAGCTCCAGCAGCGGCGCGATGAGCTCGAAGAGCCAGTAGTACGGCAGCGCCACGCCGCCGATCCGGCCGTAGCGCGGCCGGAACAGCATCCCGCGGTACTGCCACAGCGTCTCCCACAGGCCGCGGTGCCACCGGCGGCGCTGGTTGCGCAGCACCTTCAGCGTCGACGGCACCTCCGTCCACGAGACCGGCTCGGGCACGAACTCGACGCGGTAGTCGCTGCCCCGGTCCCGCATCCGGCGGTGGATGCGCAGGACGAGCTCGAAGTCCTCGCCGATGCTGGTCGGGTCGAGCCCGCCGACGTCGACGAGCACGTCCCGGCGGAAGAGCCCGAAGGCGCCGCTGATGAGGATCAGCCCGCCGAACCGCGACCAGCCGGTGCGGCCCACGAGGTAGGCGCGGAGGTACTCGACCAGCTGGATGCGTGGCAGCCACGTCCGCGGCGCGCGCACGTCGACGATGCGACCCGCGACGACGCGGCACCCGTTGGCCGGCCGGATCGTGCCGCCGGTCGCCACGACCCGTGTCGGGTCGTCCGCGAACGGCTTGGCCACCCGCAGCAGCGCGTCGGGCTCGAGGATCGAGTCGGCGTCGATCATCGCCACCAGGGGTTCGTTGGCGACGTTGACGCCGATGTTGAGGGCCTCCGAGCGGCCGGAGTTGTCCTTGGACACCACGACGAGCCGGGTGCGCCCGTCGCGCGGCACGTAGAGCCCGCGCACCTCGGCGCGGAACGGGATGTCACGCGGCACCTCGCGCGGCAGCTCGACGAGGTCGAAGGCCTCGACCAGGCGGGCCAGCGTGGCGTCCTGGCTGCCGTCGTCGACGACCACCACCTCGTGGTGGGGGTAGCGCAGCGACAGCAGCGCCTTGACCGAGGTGACGATGCCCGCCTCCTCGTTGTACGCCGGCACGAGCAGCGAGACACCTGGCGTCAGCTCGCCTCCGAGCGTGTCGACCGTGGTCTTGCGGCCGCGGAGGTAGGACCGGAAGTCCAGGGCGCCGAGCGCGATCAGGACGAGGTAGCTGGTGTTGATGAGGAGGAAGTACACGATGACCGGCACCGAGGTGACGTCCATCAGCCACACGACGACGCCGCGCAGCGGCTCGACGAGCCGGGCCAGGGCGTCGAGGCTCATCGCAGGGTCCCCTGCAGGCGGGCCACGGTGAGGGCGCTGCGCACCGGGCGGGTCTGCGACGCCGCGTCGAGGACGGTGCGACCGGCCGGGCCGAAGCCGACGAGCGCGGTGGCGGCCAGCTCGGCCAGCCGGGGGTCGGGGTCGTGGAGCAGGGCCGCCAGCGTGGGCACCGCCGCGCGCTCGCCGAGGTCCCCGAGCGCCGCCGTGCAGACGCGGCGCAGCGGCAGCGGGTGGGACGACTCGGTATGCCGTGCGAGCACCTCGACGTCCTCGGCCCGCCCGATGCGGCCGAGGGCCAGGGCGCAGGTCTCCCGGACGGTGAGGTCGGGGTCGATGGCGAGCAGGTCGCGCAGGATCGGCAGCGGTCGCGTGAAGCTGCCGGCCCCGCACAGGTGGGCGGCGACCGTCCGGGCCCGGGGGTCGGGGTCGACCAGTCCGTGGGTGAGGGCGTCGGAGATGCCGATCCCCATGGAGAGCAGGGCGTCGGCGGCCAGCCCGGCGGGCAGGCCACCGCCGGGCGCGGCGACAGCCTCCAGCAGGGCGGTCGCGGCGCGGGGGTCGCCGATGAGGCCCAGGGCGTAGGCGGCACTCGAGCGCACCTCGTCGGCGTGGTCGGCGAGCGCCCCCACCAGTGGGTCGACGGCCTCGGGGTCGCGGCTCAGCCCCAGCAGCTGGGCGGCCCGCGCACGTCGCACCGGGGAGCGGTGCCCCAGGTCGGCACGTGCCCGCTCGAGCTGGCCGTGCTGGTCGAGGATGTCGACGAGCTGCTCCGCGGGCAGGCCCCGGATCTTGCCGAGCAGGCCGCCGATGGTCTCGTCGAGGGCTGCCCGGGCCGGCCCGTCCGCGGCGGCGAGCGCACGCCGCCCGGCGCCCGTGTCGTCCTCGCCTGCCGACACCGCGATGAGGTGCTGCCGGTGGGGTGCGACCAGCGCCTGACGTCGTGACTCGCGCCGTGTGCGCAGCGCCTTCGTCAGCACCACCACCACGCCGAGCGCGAGACACCCGAGCGCGACACCGAGGACTGCGGCGAGAAGGAGCGAACCGCTCGTCACCGCGCCCGGGCCAGCATGGTGTTGACGCGGTGCAGCAGCTCGCGAGGGCTGAACGGCTTGATGACGTAGTCGTCGGCGCCGATCGCGAAACCGGTGTCGACGTCGCTGTCGCGCGACTTGGCGCTCAGCATCAGGACCGGCACGCGCGGGTGGTCGCTCTCGCGGATGCGGCGGAGCACGTCGAAGCCGGACAGCCCCGGCATCATCACGTCGAGGACGGCGAGCGCGGGCGGGTCGGCCGCGAAGGCCTCCCAGGCCGCCAGCCCGTCGGGAACCGCCTGCACGGCATACCCGGCCTGCGAGAGCTTGAACTCGACCAGCTCCCGGATGTCGGCGTCGTCGTCGGCGACGAGCACTCGGATCTGCTCCGGCGTGGTCACAGCCGTTCCCTCTCGTTTCTTCGTGGATGCTTCAGTCCAAAAGTAGAGCAGTGTGGGGCGAAACGCCCGACACCATGCGGGTCCCACCCGGGGCCCACAGCCGGCGCACAGCGACGGGCCGCACCCGCTCTCGTGGGTGCGGCCCGTGTGCTGTCCGCGGTCGGAGCCGGGAGCCTAGTCGCGGTCCTCGTCGTCGAGCCTGATCGAGGAGGTCTGCTGCACCTGCATCAGGAACTCGACGTTGCTCTTGGTCTTCTTGAGACGGTCGATGAGCAGCTCGATGCCCTGCTGCTGGTCCAGGGCGGCGAGCACCCGGCGCAGCTTCCACATGATCTTGAGCTCCTCGCCGGAGAGCAGGATCTCCTCACGGCGGGTGCCCGACGCGTTGACGTCGACCGCCGGGAAGATGCGACGGTTCGCGAGGCCGCGGTCGAGCTTGAGCTCCATGTTCCCGGTGCCCTTGAACTCCTCGAAGATGACCTCGTCCATGCGGGACCCGGTCTCGACGAGCGCCGTCGCGAGGATGGTCAGCGAGCCGCCGTCCTCGATGTTGCGCGCGGCACCGAAGAACTTCTTCGGCGGGTAGAGCGCGGCGCTGTCGACACCGCCGGAGAGGATGCGGCCGCTCGCCGGGGCCGACAGGTTGTAGGCCCGGCCCAGCTTGGTGATGGAGTCGAGCAGCACGACGACGTCGTGACCCATCTCGACCAGTCGCTTGGCCCGCTCGATGGCCAGCTCCGCGACGGTCGTGTGGTCCTCGGCCGGGCGGTCGAAGGTGGAGGAGATGACCTCGCCCTTGACCGCGCGCTGCATGTCGGTGACCTCCTCGGGGCGCTCGTCCACGAGGACGACCATGAGGTGGCACTCCGGGTTGTTCGTCGTGATCGCGTTCGCGACGGACTGCATCACCATGGTCTTGCCGGCCTTGGCGGGCGCGACGATGAGGCCGCGCTGCCCCTTGCCGATCGGGGCGACGAGGTCGATGACCCGGGTCGTCAGGACGTGCGGCTCGGTCTCGAGGCGCAGGCGCTGCTGCGGGTAGAGCGGGGTGAGCTTGCCGAACTCGACGCGCTTGCGGGCCTCCTCGGGGCTCATCCCGTTGACGGTGTCGAGGCGCACGAGGGCGTTGAACTTCTGGCGCGCGTTCTGCTGCTGGTCCTCGCGCTGGGCCTTCACCGCACCGGTGACGGCGTCGCCCTTGCGCATGCCGTTCTTCTTGACCATGCCGAGCGGGACGTAGACGTCGTTCGGGCCGGGCAGGTAGCCGGAGGTGCGCACGAAGGCGTAGTTGTCGAGGACGTCGAGGATGCCGGCGACGGGGATGAGGACGTCGTCCTCGCTGACCAGCGCCTCGTTCTCGTACTCGCCCATCTCGCGGCCGCCGCGGCGCTTGTCGCGGTTGCGGCTGCGGCTGCGGCTGCGGCGACGGCCGCGGCCGTCACCCTCGTCGTCGCGGTTGTCCGGGCCCCGGTCGTCGCCACCGCGGGTGTCGCCACCGCGGGTGTCGCCACCGCGGGTGTCACCACCACGGGTGTCACCACCACGACGGTCGCCACTGCGGGTGTCGCCGCCCCGGTTGTCCCCACCGCGGTCGCCGCGGGTGTCCCCGCCTCGGGTGTCGCCGCCCCGGCTGTCCCCACCGCGGTCGCCGCGGGTGTCGCTGCCACGGTCCGCGCGGTCGGCACGGTTGTCGGAGCGGTCGTCGCGGGCCTCGGTGGTGCCGCCCTCGCGGCTGTCGGCACCGCGGGTGCCGCGGTCACGGCCGCGGCGCTGGCCCTCGCGGGTCTCTCCGTCGGACTCGCCGCCGCGGCTCTCGGGGGCAGGCGTCTGGGACGTGGCCCGGCGCTCGCGCTGCGAGGGGGTGTCGTCACGGCGTGCGGGGGCCTCCTCGCGCTGGGCGGGCGCCTCCTCGCGCTGGGCGGGCGCCTCCTGGGCCGTGCGCTCGGCGCGGGCCGGTCGGTCCGTGGGCGCAGGGGCAGCCGCCGTGGACGCCGCGGGGGTGCCTGACTGGCGCGCCTTGATGGCGGTGACCAGGTCACCCTTGCGCATCTTGGCGGTGCCCGTGATGCCCATGCTCGCGGCGAGGCCCTGGAGCTCGGCCAGGCGCATCGCGCTCAGCGCGCCGGATCGGCGCGGCTTCTCGGCCTCTCCCTGCGGAGCGGCGTCGAGAATGGTGGTGTCTGTCACGAAGGATCCTTCCCCCTCGTAAGCGGTCTGGGCTCAGACGCCAGACCGGGGCTTGGGCCATTGCCAGTCACTGTCAGTGGCCGTTGTTTGGCCACGCAAGGCACAGGAAGCCAGGGCAGCGGGGGGCTGCCGGTGCGTGGTGGGTGCACTGCTGCTGGATGCGGAAAGAAAACTCGCATCGGCTGCGAATGCGCCTTCAATGTAACACCAGACCCCCACCAAGGGGACGACCGTCCGCCGAATGTCGCTCAGGACGTGACCGTACGGACCATGACGCCCTCGTCCGGAACCCCGGGTCGCAGGGCCTCCCACTCCTCGCCCGCGGACCCGGCCACCCCGTCCTGCGAACCCCGGGTGGCCAGCACCAGCACGGAGGGCCCGGCGCCGGAGACGACCGCCGCGTGGCCGTCGGCCCGCAGCCGGTCCACGAGCTCCATCGAGTGTGGGTACGACGAGCGCCGCGCCTCCTGGTGGAGACGCTCCTCGGTGGCGGGCAGGAGCAGCTCCGGGTCGTGGCGCAGGGCGTGGACCAGCAGCGCGGCACGGGCCGAGTTGTATGCCGCGTCCGCGAGCCGGACGTGGGAGGGCAGGACCGAGCGCGCCCTGGCCGTGGACAACGTCTCGCCGGGGACGAAGACGACCGGGGCCACCTCGTCGTGGAGCGGCACGCGGACGGTCGAGGTGGCCACGCGTCGGGCGCCGGCGGCCGGGACCTCGTCCTCGGACCACGACAGGGTCAGGCCGCCGTAGACGCTGGCCGAGGCGTTGTCGGGGTGCCCCTCCACCATGGTGGCGATGTCGTTGACGAAACCGAGGTCGGCGCCCAGCACGTCACCGCGCGACAGCGCCGAGAGTGCCTGCGCCGCAGCGATTCCCGTCACGATGGCCGTCGCCGACGACCCCAGTCCCCGGCCGTGCGGGACGGCGTTGCGGCACTCCAGCCGCAGCCCTGCCGGCACCTCCACCGCTGCGCTCCCGGCGAGGTGGTGCCAGCCGGTGAGCATGGAGCGGTAGACGAGGTGGCGCTCGTCGAGCGGGACCTCCCCGGCACCCGACCCCTCGACCTCGACCACGAGGCCCGGTTCGTCGGTGACGGTGGCGGTGCACTCGTCCCAGACGCCCAGCGCGAGGCCGACCGAGTCGAAGCCGGGCCCGAGGTTGGCGCTGCTGGCCGGGACCCGCACGTGCACCGAGGTGCCGGGCTGCAGCCGGTGGGGGCGGGCCTCCCCCATCAGCCTTCCAGCCCGAGGGCCGAGGCGGCGGAGTAGGCGTCGACGGGGACCCGGGTGGGGGTGACCTCCGAGCCGTCGGCGCTGCGCAGGGCCCACTGCGGGTCCTTGAGGCCGTGGCCCGTGACGGTGCAGACGACCGTGGCACCGGCGGGCACCTGCCCGGCCTCGTGGGCCAGGAGCAGCCCGGCCACGCTGGCGGCCGAGGCGGGCTCGACGAAGACACCCTCGCGGGAGGCGAGCAGCCGGTGCGCGGCCAGGATCTGCTCGTCGGTGACGGCCTCGACCATGCCGCCGGACTCGTCGCGGGCCTGCACGGCCTGCTGCCACGACGCCGGGTTGCCGATGCGGATCGCCGTGGCGATGGTCTCGGGGTGGTCGACCGGGTGGCCGAGGACGATGGGCGCCGCGCCCGCCGCCTGGAAGCCCCACATCTGCGGGAGCCGGGACGCCACACCCTCCGGCACGCCCTCGAGTCCGTGCCCCGCGGCATACTCGCGGTAGCCCCGCCAGTAGGCCGTGATGTTGCCGGCGTTCCCGACCGGGAGGCAGTGGATGTCCGGGGCGTCCCCGAGCGCGTCGACGACCTCGAACGACGCGGTCTTCTGGCCCTCGATCCGCGCGGGGTTGACGGAGTTCACCAGCTCGACGGGGTAGGCCTCGGCGAGCTTGCGGGCGAGGGTGAGGCAGTCGTCGAAGTTGCCGTCGACCTGCAGCAGGGTCGCGCCGTGGGCGATCGCCTGGCTGAGCTTGCCCATCGCGATCTTGCCCTCGGGCACGAGCACCCCGCAGGCCATGCCGGCCTTGGTGGCGTAGGCCGCGGCCGACGCCGAGGTGTTGCCGGTGGAGGCGCAGATGACGGCCTTCGCGCCGTGCTTGGCCGCCATCGAGATGGCCGTCGTCATGCCCCGGTCCTTGAACGAACCGGTGGGGTTGAGGCCCTCGTACTTCACGTAGACCTGCGCCCCGGTCAGCTCGGAGAGGTGCTCCGCCGGGATCAGCGGCGTGCCGCCCTCCTGGAGGGTCACGACCGGTGCGCCGTCGAGCATCGGCAGGCGCGCGGCATACTCACGGATCACCCCGCGCCACAGCTGGGCCATCAGGAGCCCTCCACGCGCATCACCGACGTGACCTCGTCGACGGTCGCCAGCCGGGCCAGGGCGTCGACGGTCGCCGACAGCGCGGAGTCGGGGGCGGTGTGGGTGACCACGATGAGGTTGGCGCGGGCCTCGCCGGTCTCGTCGTCGCGCACGACCTGCTGCCGCACGGTCTCGATGGAGACGCCGTGCTCGGCGAACGCGGTCGCGACCTGCGCGAGCACGCCCGGGCGGTCGGCCACGTCGAGGCTGATGTGGTAGCGGGTGAGGGCTGAGCCGATGTCGAGGACGGGCAGCTCGGCGTAGGCGGACTCCCCGGGCCCCTTGCCGCCGCCGACCCGGTGCCGCGCGACCGCCACGACGTCGCCGAGGACCGCGCTGGCAGTCGGGTCGCCGCCGGCGCCCTTGCCGTAGAACATCAGCTCGCCGGCCGCGGTGGCCTCGACGAAGACCGCGTTGTAGGCGTCGCGGACCGAGCCGAGCGGGTGGCTGCGCGGGATCATCGCCGGGTAGACGCGCACGCTGATGCCGACGTCGCGGCCCGCGTCGTCGACGGTGCGCTCGCAGATGGCGAGCAGCTTGACGACGCAGTCCATCTCGCGCGCGGCCTGCACGTCGGCGGCGGTGACCTCGGTGATGCCCTCGCGGTGGACGTCCTGGCTGGACACCCGGGTGTGGAACGCCAGGCTGGCGAGGATCGCGGCCTTGGCGGCGGCGTCGAAGCCCTCCACGTCGGCGGTCGGGTCGGCCTCGGCGTACCCGAGCGCCTGGGCCTGCTCGACGGCCTCGGCGAACCCGGCGCCGGTGGAGTCCATCTTGTCGAGCACGTAGTTGGTGGTGCCGTTGACGATGCCGAGGACCTTGCGCACGTCGTCGCCCGCGAGCGACTCGCGGATCGGGCGCAGGATCGGGATCGCCCCGGCGACGGCAGCCTCGTAGTACAGGTCGACCCCGAACCGGTCGGCCGCGGCATACAGGTTGGGGCCGTCCTCGGCGAGCAGCGCCTTGTTGGCGGTCACCACGGACGCGCCGTGCTCCATGGCCTTGAGGATCAGGCTGCGGGCGGGCTCGATGCCCCCGATGACCTCGATGACGATGTCGGCCTTCTCGACGAGCGAGTCGGCGTCGGTCGTGAAGAGGGTGGGGTCGACGGGCAGGTCCGAGCGGTCGCGGCCCGCGCGGCGGACCGCGATGCCGACGAGGTCGAGCCGGCGGCCGACGCGGGCAGTGAGGTCGTCGGCCTGCTCGGTGAGCATGCGCGCCACCGACGACCCGACCACGCCGCACCCGAGGAGGGCCACCTTGAGCGGCTCCCCCGCTTCCGTTCCGCCGTTCACGCTCACCGTCTGCTCCTTGCGCCCTGTGGGGCTGTTCCGGACATCGCCATCGTGCAGGTGACCACTCCGTGGACGCTCATTGTTCCGCGATCCGGACCGCTGGGACGTGGATTCTCCTCAGCCGACGTCGAGGGCGAGGAGGTCGTCCACCGTCTCGCGCCGCACGACGACCCTGGCCTCGCCGCCTCGCACGGCCACGACCGGCGGGCGCGGCGTGTGGTTGTACTGGCTGGACAGGCTGCGGCAGTACGCCCCGGTGCCCGGGACGGCGATGAGGTCGCCGGCGGCGATGTCGTCGGGGAGGTACTCGTCCATGACGACGATGTCGCCGCTCTCGCAGTGCCTGCCGACGACGCGGGCCAGGCGCGGGGCGGCGTCGGAGTGGCGGCTGGCCAGGGTGCAGGAGTAGTCGGCGTCGTAGAGGGCGGTGCGGACGTTGTCGCTCATGCCGCCGTCGACCGAGACGTAGGTGCGCTTGAGGCCGTGGCCGAGGTCGACGTCCTTGACCGTGCCGACCTCGTAGAGCGTGAAGGTGCTCGGGCCGGCGATGGCGCGGCCCGGCTCGATGGAGATCCGCGGGACGGGTGTGCCGGGGGCGCCGTCGCCGATGCCCTTGAACTCGCGCCGGACGAGGTCGGCCAGCTGCTCGCCGAGCTCCCGGGGCGACAGCGGCGTGTGCTCGGAGGTGTAGGCGATCCCGAAGCCGCCGCCGAGGTCCATCTCGGGGAGGTGGACGCCGTGCCGCTCGGCGACCTGGGCGTGCAGGGCGATGAGGCGCCGGGCGCTCACCTCGAAGCCGGAGGTGTCGAAGATCTGGCTGCCGATGTGGGAGTGCAGGCCGCGCAGGTCGAGGACCTGCGGGTGGGCGAGGATGCGCTCGACCGCCTCGGCCGCGTGCCCGCCGGCGAGCGAGAACCCGAACTTCTGGTCCTCGTGGGCGGTGGCGATGAACTCGTGGGTGTGCGCCTCGACGCCGACGGTGACCCGGACCATCACGGGAGCGCGGACGCCGAGCTCCGTTGCGACAGCGGCGATCCGGTCGATCTCCTCGAACGAGTCGACGACGATCCGGCCGACGCCGTACTCGAGCGCCTGCTGGATCTCGGCGAGGCTCTTGTTGTTGCCGTGCAGGCCGATCCGCTCGGCGGGGAAGCCCGCGCGCTGGGCCACGGCGAGCTCGCCGCCGGAGCAGACGTCGAGGCAGAGGCCCTCGTCGGCGACCCAGCGGGCGATCGCGCTGCACAGGAAGGCCTTGCCCGCGTAGTAGACGTCGACACCGCCGACGGCCTCGAAGGGGGCGGCGAAGTCCTCGCGGAAGGCCCGGGCGCGCGCCCGGAAGTCCTCCTCGTCGACGACGTATGCCGCGGTGCCGAACTCGCGGGCGATCGTCACCACGTCGACGCCGCCCACCTCGAGGCGACCGCTGCCGTCGCGGCGCACGGTCTGCGGCCACAGCTGCGGCAGCAGCTCCATGACGTCGCTGGGCCAGGGCAGCCAGTGCGGCGGGCCGCCATAGCCCTCGGCGTGGAGGGCACCTGCCTCATGGGCTCGCATCGGGCTCGCTCCTTCGGTCGGTTGCGGGTCGGTGCTGCGGCCTGTCGCGTCCTGCCTACATCCGCTCGGGAGCGGAGACCCCCAGCAGGTCAAGGCCGTTCGCGAGCACCTGGCGCGTGGCGTCGTTGAGCCACAGCCGGGTGCGGTGCAGGTCGGTGACCTCCTCGTCGCGGTTCATCGGCCGGACCCGGCAGGTGTCGTACCACTTGTGGAACCGGCCGGCGAGGTCCTCGAGGTAGCGCGCGACCCGGTGCGGCTCGCGCAGCCGGGCGGCCTGGGCGACGACGCGGGGGAAGTCGCCGAGGATCGCCAGCAGCGCCGCCTCGGTCGGGTCCTTCAGCAGCGAGGGGTCGAAGCCGTCCGCGCGGCGGACGCCGTCCTCCTCGGCCAGCCGGTGCACGTTGGAGGTGCGCGCGTGGGCGTACTGCACGTAGAAGACCGGGTTCTCGTTGGTCTGCTTGCGCAGCTCCTCGCCCTCCATCGACAGCGGGCTGTCGGCGGGGTACCTCGCCAGGGAGTAGCGGATGGCATCGGTGCCGATCCAGCCGATGAGGTCGCGCAGCTCGATGATGTTGCCCGCGCGCTTGGAGAGCTTGGCGCCGTTGAGGTCGACCAGCTGGCCGATCCTCACCTCGATGTTGTGCTCCTTGTCGTCGCCGGCGCACGCGGCGATCGCCTTGAGCCGGTTGATGTAGCCGTGGTGGTCGGCGCCGAGGAGGTAGATCTTCTGGTCGAAGCCGCGGTCCTTCTTGGACAGGTAGTAGGCGGCGTCGGCGGCGAAGTAGGTGGGCTCGCCGTTGGCGCGGATGAGCACCCGGTCCTTGTCGTCGCCGAAGTCGGTGGTGCGCAGCCACACCGCGCCGTCCCGGTCGACGACGTGGCCCTGCTCGCGCAGCCGGTCGACGGCCCGCTCGACCGCACCGCTCTCGTGCAGCTCGCGCTCGGAGAACCACACGTCGAAGCTCACGCCGAACGCCGCCAGGGTGTCCTTGATGTCGGCGAGCTGCGCCTCGTAGCCGAGCTGCCGCGCGACGGCGACCGCCTCGTCGTCGGGAAGGTCGAGCAGGTCGGGGCGCTGGGCCAGGGCCGACTTCGCGAGGTCGTCGATGTACGCCCCGGGGTAGCCACCCTCAGGGGTCGGCTCGCCCTTGGCCCGGGCCAGGACGCTGCGGCCGAAGTTGTCCATCTGCGCGCCGGCGTCGTTGATGTAGTACTCGGCCGTGATGTCCGCGCCCGACGCCTTGAGCAGCCGGTGCATCGCGTCACCGAGGGCGGCCCACCGGGTGTGGCCGAGGTGCAGCGGCCCGGTCGGGTTGGCCGAGATGAACTCGAGGTTGACGACCTGGCCCCTGGCCGAGTCGTTCTGGCCGTAGGCCGCCCCCGCCTCGACGATGGTGCGGGCCAGCTCGCCGGCCGAGGCCGCGTCGAGGGTGATGTTGAGGAACCCCGGGCCGGCGACGTCGACGCGGCTCACCCCGGCGACCTCGCCGAGGCGCTCGGCGACCTTCGTCGCGAGCTCGCGCGGCGGCATACCGGCGCTCTTGGCGAGCTGGAGGGCGACGTTGGTCGACCAGTCCCCGTGGTCGCGGTTCCTCGGTCGCTCGACGCGCACCTCGGCCGGCACGACGGCGGCGAAGTCACCGGCCTCGACCGCCTCGGTGAGGGTGGTGCGGATCGCGAGCGAGAGTTCTTCGGGGGTCACCCGCGCAAGTCTAGGGCGCGGCCGGCGTAGTCCCGGCCCTCGCCCATGAAGCCCTCGACGAGCTCGACGAGGAACTCGGGGTCGAACGGCTTGGGCACGAACGCGTCGAGCCCGGCCTCCTCGGCCTGGACCTGGTCGTGCTGCTGCACCGAGGCCGTCACCATCAGGACCGGGATCTCCGCCAGCCGGGGGTCGCTGCGGATGTGGGCGATGGCCCACCAGCCGTCGCGCGGCTCCATCTGCGCGTCGAGGATGACCACCCCGGGCAGCGGGGCGTCCTCGAGGCGCAGGCGCCCGAGCAGGGACTCGCCGTCGACGGCCTCCTCCACCTGGTAGCCGTCGAGCTCGAGGTTGACCCGGATGAGGCGCCGGATCGGCTCGGTGTCGTCGCAGACCAGCACGAGTCCCCCACCGGTTTCCATGTTTGGCACTCTAGGCTGCTAACCTCACCGGGCGCCCATCCAAACGGCGCATGTTGGCCCCCGTAGCTCAGGGGATAGAGCACCGCCCTCCGGAGGCGGGAGCGCAGGTTCGAATCCTGCCGGGGGCACTTCCTGTTCTCATGACCAGGCGTGCCGCACACCTGATGCGTCGACACGCTGGCGAACGGCCCGTCCCGGCCTTCCCCAGGGCGCTTTCCCAGCCCCTCGCCATCCACCTGTGGATGAGCCGGCGGGCGCCCCCTGCATTGGCGACAACCTCTGGGTATGCCGCGTGTGTCCCTGCCTGCCGAGCTCACCTCCCGCGCGTTCACCACCGCGGAGGCGCTCGCGCTCGAGGTGGGCACCAAGCGCCTGCGCGGCGGCGACCTGAGCCGCCCGTTCCACGGCGTGCAGCGTGGCTC
>NZ_DATBMI010000214.1:0-3561 GCF_036554925.1 Pedococcus sp. | reverse complement strand
CGCTCGCCGGACGCCCTGCGGCGGCTGCTGGCACGGCCCGGCGAGCTCGGCCTGGCGCAGGCGTACGTCACCGGCGAGCTCGACGTCGACGGCGACCTGCTCGACGGCCTGCGCCGCGTGTGGCAGGCGACCCGGGTGGGGCATGCCCGCAGACCGGGGCCGGGGGAGCTCGTGCGGGCCCTGCGGCTGGCCGGCGAGCTCGGCGTGCTCGGGCTGCCGCCGGCGCCACCCGCCTCGCAGGCCCGGATGCGCGGGCGGCTGCACTCGCCGACCCGGGACCGCCACGCGATCGCTCACCACTACGACCTGTCCAACGACTTCTACTCGCTCATCCTCGACCCGCACATGGCCTACTCCTGCGGCTACTGGACCTCCGACGCGCCGGGCTACGGCGTCGAGGACGCACAGCGCGACAAGCTGGACCTCGTCTGCCGCAAGCTGGGACTGGCTTCCGGCAGCCGCCTGCTCGACATCGGCTGCGGCTGGGGCTCGCTGAGCCTGTATGCCGCCGAGCACTTCGGGGCGCAGGTCACCGCCGTGACCATCTCGGCGCAGCAGAAGGCCTTCATCGACGCGCGGGTGGCCGAGCGGGGGCTGGGCGACCGGGTGGAGGTCCGGCTCCAGGACTACCGCGAGGTGCCCGAGAGTGGCTTCGACGCCGTGTCGTCGATCGAGATGGGCGAGCACGTCGGCGACCGCCGGTACCCCGTCTACACCCGCGTCATCCGCGACCGTCTCCGCCCCGGGGGCCGGGCACTGGTCCAGCAGATGTCGCGTCGGACGCGGCCCGGGGGCGGGCCGTTCATCGAAGCCTTCATCGCCCCCGACATGTCGATGCGCCCGGTGGGCAGGACGGTGGCCCTGATCGAGGACGCCGGGCTCGAGGTCCGTGACGTCCACGCGCTCCGTGAGCACTACGTGCGCACCGTCCAGGCCTGGTACGACACGTTCGAGACGAACTGGGACCGAGCCGTGGCGATGGTCGGCGAGGAGGTGGCCCGGGTCTGGCGCCTCTACCTCGTCGGCGGTGCGCTGGCCTTCGAGGAGGGCCGGATGGGCGTCGACCAGATCCTGGCGGTGCGTCCCGGCCCGGCCGGCGAGAGCGGTATGCCGCCGGTGCGACGCCGGTGAGCAGGGCACCCAGGGAGGCGGCCGAGGTCTTCGACTGGGGTGCCTTCCTCGGCGTCCTGCCGTGGACGGTGCTGGCAGTAGTCGTGGTTCTCGGCGTCACCCTGGCGGTCGCCCTGGGACAGGGCAGGCACACCGTGGTGGACGTGGCCTGGGGGCTCGGCTTCGTCGCCATCGCGGTTGCCGCGTTCCTCGCCGGTGACGGCGACCCCGGTCGCTCCTGGCTGGTGCTGGCCCTCACCGCCGGCTGGGGCCTGCGCCTCGGCGCCCACATCCACCGCCGCTCCCGTGGCCGCGGCGAGGACCCTCGCTACGAGGAGCTGCTCGCCAAGGCGCCACCGGGAGGCCGCACCGCCTTTGCGGTGCGGCGGATCTACCTGACCCAGGGCGTCGTCATGTGGTTCGTCTCGCTGCCCGTGCAGGTCGCGATGGTGCAGCCGCAGGGGCTGGGGGCGCTCGCCTGGGCCGGGGCGGCGGTCTGGGCCGTGGGCCTCTTCTTCGAGACCGTGGGGGACTGGCAGCTCGAGCGCTTCCGGGCCGAGCCGTCCAACCGGGGCCGCGTCCTCGACACCGGCCTGTGGCACTACACCCGTCACCCCAACTACTTCGGCGACGCCTGCGTGTGGTGGGGGCTGTGGCTGGTCGCCGCGAGCGCGTGGCCCGGGGTCCTCTTCGTCCTCTCCCCGCTCGCCATGACCTGGAACCTCGCCAAGGGCACCGGCGCCGCGCTGCTCGAGAAGGACATCGCCGACCGTCGCCCCGACTACGCCGACTACGTCCGCCGCACCAGCGGCTTCGTCCCACTGCCTCCTCGGAAACCGCAGCGGAGGGGCACACCCTCGTGAAGACCGCCATCCTGGGTTCCGCGACCTCGCCGCCGCCTCGGCAGGGTCAGGGTCAGGGTCCGGGCGCGAGGCGCAGCACGGTCTCGAGCGTGTCCGCCTGGTCGGCCGTCTTGTCCGACCGGTAGCGCAGGACCCTCGCGAACCGCAGGGCGACCCCGCCGGGGTAGCGGCTGGAGCGCTGCAGGCCGTCGAACGCGACCTCGACGACCTGCACGGGCCGCACGTGCACGACGTGCCCCTCGCGGGACGTCTCGAGCTCCAGGAAGCGTTCGGTCTGCCAGGCGAGCATCTCGTCGGTCATGCCCTTGAACGTCTTGCCGAGCATGACGAAGCCGCCCGTGGACGGGTGCCTCGCCCCGAGGTGGATGTTGGACAGCAGTCCGCGGCGCCGGCCGCTGCCCCACTCCACCGCGAGCACGACGAGGTCCAGGGTGTGGCGGGGCTTGACCTTGACCCAGCCCGCACCCCGCCGCCCGGCGGCATACGGCGCGGTGGGGTCCTTGACGACGACGCCCTCGTGCCCGGCGGCGACGAGCTCGTCGAAGAAGTCCTGGGCCTGGCCCGGCCCGCGCGCGTGGAGCCGTGGCACGAGCAGGCCTGCCGGCACGATCCCTGCGAGGGCGTCGAAGCGCTCGGCCGCCGGCCGGTCGATGAGGTCGGCGCCGCCGGCGTGGAGCAGGTCGAAGAAGAAGGTGCTCAGCGGCACCTGCTCGCGGAGCCGGTCGACGCCCACCCGGCTCATGGTGCGGGCGGCGGTCTCCTGGAAGGGACGCGGCCGCCCCTCGGCGTCGAGGGCGATGGCCTCGCCGTCGAGCACCAGGTCGCCCGGCGGGAGCGCGGTGACGGCCTCCACGACCTCCGGCAGGCGCTCGGTGATGTCGTCGAGGCTGCGGGTGAACAGGCGCACCTCGCCTCCCAGCCGGTGGGCCTGCAGCCGTATGCCGTCGAGCTTGCCGTCGACGACGACGCCTCCGTCGCCCAGCTCGCCGAGCGCCGTCGCCACGTCGGGTGCCGCCGCCGCGAGCATGGGGCGCAGCGGGCGCCCGACCACCAGGCCGATGGAGGCCAGCGCCTCGACGCCGCCGGACATCGCCGCCTCCGCCGCGGGCGCGGCATACCCGGCCAGCATCACGGCACGGCGCACGGCGTCCTCCGGGACGCCGGCGGCGGTGGCCACGGCCTTCTGCATCACGCCGTCGAGCGCGCCCTGGCGCAGCTCCCCGGTGATCAGGCGGCGCAGGAAGTCCTGCTCGGCGGCGGTGGCCCGGCCGAAGAGCTCGGCGACGGCGGCCGAGCGGGCTGCGGCCGAACCCGCCCCGGACACGGAGGCGAGCTCGCCGAGGCGGTGGTCGACCTCGGCGACGGTCAGGACGGGGGAGGGGGCGGGCGGCGGCAGGTCCGTGAGGCTGCGCCAGCTCACGCCCACGCGTCGCTGCGGCAGCACTCCGGAGAGGTAGGCGGTGGCCGTCGCGACCTCGTCGGGTCCGGCGGCCCCGAGCGCCGCGGCGAGGGCGTCGACCTTGGCCGTGCGCGAGCGGGTCGCCGCCACCTGCGCCGAGGCGGCGACCAGCTCGCTCAGCAGCACCGG
>NZ_DATBMI010000205.1:0-2843 GCF_036554925.1 Pedococcus sp. | reverse complement strand
GCCGCCACGGCGTCCCAGCGTGGGCCGTCCTGGCTCGTGCTGGCGGGTGTGGCCCTGCTGGTGATGCTGCTGGTCCGGGGGTTTCTCGTGCAGTCCTTCTATGTCCCCTCCGGCTCGATGGAGCCGACGATCAGACCAGGTGACCGCATCCTCGTGAACAAGCTGGTGGCCGGAGACGACCTCCGCCGCGGCGACGTCGTCGTGTTCGACGGCCGCACCTCCTTCGCCGCCCCCGACCGCACCCCCGCCCAGGCCGACGGCGTCATCGGGAAGGTGCTGGGCGGAGCCGCCTCGCTGTTCGGGGTCGACCTCGGCGAGCAGGACTACGTCAAGCGTGTCGTCGGCCTGCCCGGCGACCAGGTCGCCTGCTGCGACAGCGAGGGCCGGGTGACCGTCAACGGGCAGCCCGTCGACGAGGACTACCTCAGCCCGCGGGTGGCCCCGAGCGAGACGACCTTCTCCGTGAGGGTCCCGGAGGACAGACTGTGGGTCATGGGGGACAACCGGCCCAACTCCGCGGACTCCCGGGCCCACCTCGGCGACCCCGGTGGGGGAATGGTGCGCCTGCGTGACGTCCTCGGCCGCGCGTCGGTGACCTACTGGCCGCTGAGCCGGTGGGGCGGCTTCACCACCCCGCCTGCCCTCAGCACCATCCCGCGCACAGCGGGTGCGTCATGAGCGACGACGTGACACGCGGTGGGTCGCGGGCCGGGAGCAGCGCGGCCGGTGGCGAGTCGCCCGACCCGTGGCTGCGGCACGAGCTCGAGGACCCGGCCAGCGCTGGAGCCGAGCGCGCGGCCGACCGTCCGGCGGACGACCCGTGGCTGCGGCACGACCTCGCCGCCGAGCGCCACGCCGACGACCAGGCCGGGCGGGAGCCGGGCACCGGGGACCCCCGGCCGGCCGAGGACCCGGGGTACGACGCCGCACCGAGCCACCGTCACGACACGGACCCGGGCCGGGTGGGCCACACCCAACCCCTGCCCGCCGTCGACGACTGGGCCGTGTATGCCGCGGCGGCGCCAGCACCCGCGGACGACGAGCCCGATGAGCGGCGCACCCGTTCCACCGGGCGCAGGCACGGGGTCGGGGCGATGCTCGGCGCGGCCGGTCGCGAGCTCGTCATCGTCGTCGGCATGGCACTGGTGCTGTCCTTCGTCGTCAAGACGTGGCTGCTGCAGGCCTTCTACATCCCCTCCGGCTCGATGGAGGACACCCTCGTCCTCAACGACCGGGTCATCGTCAGCAAGCTCACCCCCGGGCCCTTCGACCTCAAGCGCGGCGACATCGTCGTCTTCTCCGACCCCGGCGACTGGCTCGACGCCGTGCCGCAGGAGGAGCACGGACCCGCGGTGACGGCCATCCGCAACGGCCTGATGTTCGTCGGCCTGCTGCCGGACGACTCCGAGAACCACCTCATCAAACGCGTGATCGGGCTGCCCGGCGACCACGTCGTGTGCTGCGACGAGGGCGAGCGGCTGACGGTCAACGGTGCGCCGCTGGTGGAGCCGTACCTCAAGCCGGGCGACGCCCCCAGCAACCAGGAGTTCGACATCCGGGTCCCCGAGGGATCCGTCTGGGTCATGGGTGACCACCGCTCGGACTCCTCGGACTCCCGTTTCCACGACCCCTCCGGCACGGGCGCCGACGGGTCCGTCCCGCAGAGCCTGGTCGTGGGACGGGCCGTCGCACTGGTGTGGCCACTGGACCACCTGGCCTGGCTGTCCAACCCCAGGGCGACGTTCGCGAAGGTGCCGAACCCGCCGACGGGCGGTTGAGGCGTTGGCCGCAGCACCAGCCCGGAGCCGCAAGCCCAGCCTGCGGGTCGAGCGCGCCCTGCAGCGAGACGGCCACCGCGTCCTCGCCGGGATGGACGAGGTCGGCCGCGGAGCGCTCGCCGGCCCCGTCACGGTCGGTGTCGTCCTCATCGACGAGAGCTGCCGGAGCGCGCCCACCGGAGTCCGCGACTCCAAGCTGCTGACGCCGGCGGCACGACGGGCCATGGTGCCGCGGATCGAGCGGTGGTGCCTGGCCCACGCCGTGGGCCACGCCTCGCCCGAGGAGATCGACGAGATCGGGATCATGGCGGCGCTGCGCCTCGCCGGACTGCGTGCCCTGGAGGCCGTGCCCGTCCGCCCGGACCTCGTGATCCTCGACGGCAACCACGACTGGCTCACCGCCCCCGGTGACGTGGGCCTCCTCGCGTTCGCCGGCGAGCCCCCCGCCACGCCACCGGTCACCACCATGGTCAAGGCGGACCTGAAGTGCTCGTCCGTCGCGGCCGCCAGCGTGCTCGCCAAGGTCTCCCGGGACGCGCTCATGACGGCTGCGGCGCCGGAGCACCCGGCATACCGCTGGGAGGAGAACAAGGGGTATGCCGCCCCGGAGCACCTCGCGGCGCTGGAGGCGCACGGGCCCTCGGTCCTGCACCGCCGTTCGTGGCGGCTGCCGGGAGCCATGGGGGAAGATGGGGGCATCGCCGGTGTGGAAGCAGGGACGACAGAGATGCGCAGGGTGAGCACGCGATGAGTTCGGAAGACCTCGAGAAGTACGAGAGCGAGATGGAGCTTCAGCTCTACCGCGAGTACCGGGACGTGGTCGGGCTCTTCTCGCACGTCGTCGAGACCGAGCGCCGCTTCTACCTGTGCAACTCGGTCGACGTGAAGGTGCGCAGCGATGGCGGCGAGGTCTACTTCGACGTCACGATGTCCGACGCGTGGGTCTGGGACATCTACCGGCCGGCGCGCTTCGCCAAGACGGTCAGGGTCGTGACGTTCAAGGACGTCAACGTCGAGGAGCTGGCGAAGTCCGACCTCGAGCTGCCCAAGGACAGCGGCTTCTAG
>NZ_DATBMI010000199.1:0-1820 GCF_036554925.1 Pedococcus sp. | reverse complement strand
GGTGCCGGCGACCGCGGTGGCCAGGACGAACGAGATCATCGGCGCCGCCGAGGCCGCACCGAACAGCCATAGACCGCCGAGCCGCTCGGCCACCGTCGGAAGCACGGTCATGACCGCCCGGTTCTCGAACGCTCCGAGGGTCACGAGGGCGACCGCTCCGACCGCGAACGGGAGGTGGTCGCGGTGGAGCAGTGAGGGCGGCGCGGGGGCGGGGGTGGCCGCGGCGGTGGCAGTCATGCGGGCCATCGTGAAAGGTGAAGTTGACTTCAAGTCAACAGGCCCAGCGAGGTTTCGGCCCGTGCGGCTGGGAGGATGTCGCCCATGACGACCTCCGCGCCGCTCGCGCTGCCCGGCTATGCCCACGTCTACTCCGGCAAGGTGCGCGACCTGTACGCACCGCTCGACGCCTCGACGGGGAAGCCACGCGCCGACCAGCTGCTGCTCGTCGCGAGCGACCGGATCTCGGCCTACGACTTCGTGCTCGACACCCCGATCCCGGACAAGGGCAAGGTGCTGACCCAGCTGTCGCTGTGGTGGTTCGAGCAGCTCGAGGACCTCGTGCCGAACCACGTGGTGTCCACAGAGGTCCCGGCCGAGGTCGACGGCCGGGCGGTGCTGGTGCGGCGGCTGGAGATGCTGCCCGTCGAGTGCGTCGCGCGGGCCTACCTCACCGGGGGTGGTCTCGGGGAGTACCGCGAGACCGGCACGGTGAGCGGGCTGAGGCTGCCCGAGGGCCTGGTCGACGGCTCGCGGCTGCCCGAGCCCGTCTTCACGCCGTCAACCAAGGCGCCGGTGGGTGAGCACGACCAGCCCATGCCGTATGCCGCGGTTGAGGCCGCCATCGGCCCGGCCCTCGCGGCGCGGGTCCGCGACCTCACCACGGCGATCCTGGCACGGGGGAACGAGATCGCTGCCGAGCGGGGCATCCTCATCGCCGACACCAAGGTCGAGTTCGGACTGGACGCCGACGGCACGGTGCTGCTCGCCGACGAGGTGCTCACCCCCGACTCGTCGCGCTTCTGGCCAGCCGACGAGTGGGAGCCGGGCCACCCGCAGCCGTCCTACGACAAGCAGTTCGTCCGCGACTGGCTGACCTCGCCGGCCAGCGGCTGGGACCGCAGCGCCGACACCCCCCCGCCGGCCCTCCCCGACCAGGTCGTCGAGCAGACGCGGGCCAAGTACGTCGAGGCCTACGAGCGGCTGACACGCCGACGTCTCGGCTGACAGTCCTGGCCTGGGAGGCCTGACCCCGTCGCAGGAGGCCGCGTCATCGCTCCGTGGGAACGATCCCGAGTGAGGTGGTGCGCCCTGCTCCTAGCTGGTCAGCTCCTCGAGCAGCCCCGGGACGCACTCCGTGATCTCACGGGCGAGGAAGCCGACCCGGCCCACGCGCTGTGCGAGCAGGTCGCCGGCGGCGCCGTGCACGTGGCCACCCCACGCGGCGGCCTGTGCCGGCTCGGCGCCCCGGCTGAGCAGCCCGGCCACGATGCCGGCCTGGACGTCGCCTGAGCCGGAGACGCCCAGGCCCGGGCAGCCTGCAGGACTGGTCCAGGCACGGCCGTCCGGGGCAGCGACGAACTTGCCCTGCCCGCCGCAGAGCACCACCGCCGAGGCCTCGCCGGCCAGCCGTCGTGCGGAGTCCAGGGGGTCGTCCTCGGCGTCCTCCTGCCCCACACCCTCCTGCCCCACACCCTCCTGCCCCACGCCGAGGGTCTGGGCGAGCTCGGCGGGGTTCACCGTCAGGATCGCGCGCTCGTGGAGGTGGGCGAGGCCGTCGCGGTGACGCCCGACGTAGGCCGACGCCAGCGCGTCGAGTACGA
>NZ_DATBMI010000100.1:0-6027 GCF_036554925.1 Pedococcus sp. | reverse complement strand
CCGCGAGCCGGCCAAGGCAGCCGTGCCCGTCGGGGCCGCCCTCTGCGGGGTCGCGCTGCCCGCCCTGCTCTACACCGCGGTGGTGGTCGCCAGCGGCGCCGGCGGCGACGCCCTGCGCGGCTGGGCGGTCCCGACCGCCACGGACATCGCGTTCGCCCTGGCCGTCCTCGCGGTCATCGGCACCCACCTGCCGGCGGCGCTGCGCTCGTTCCTGCTCACCCTCGCCGTGGTCGACGACCTCGTGGCGATCACGATCATCGCCGTCTTCTACACCTCCTCGCTCGACCTTCCGCTGCTGGCCCTGGCCCTGCTGCCACTCGCCGCCTTCGCGTTCCTCGTGCAGCGGCGGATGACCCAGTGGTGGCTGCTGCTGCCGCTCGCTGGTCTGACCTGGGGGCTCGTGCACGCCTCGGGCGTCCACGCCACGGTGGCCGGCGTGCTGCTCGGCCTCACGGTGCCCGTGCGCCCGCGCACGAGCGTTCCGAGGGCCAGCACGCTGTCGGCCGAGGTCGACGTGGCGCAGCGCTTCGAGCACCGGCTGCGGCCGCTGTCGGCCGGGGTGGCCGTGCCGGTCTTCGCGTTCTTCGCCGCGGGCGTGACCGTCGTGGGCGGCGGGCTCGGCGCCGCCCTGGCCGACGAGGCCGCCATCGGCGTCGTCGTGGGCCTGGTGCTGGGCAAGCTCGTCGGCGTGCTCGGCGGCACCTGGACCCTGACCCGGTTCACCCGGGCCGAGCTCGACGACGGCCTGTCGTGGTGGGACGTGCTCGGGCTCTCGCTGCTCGCCGGCATCGGGTTCACGGTCTCGCTGCTGGTGGGCGAGCTCGCGTTCGGCGCCGGCAGCGAGCGCGACGAGCACGTCAAGCTGGCCGTGCTGGTCGGCTCGCTGCTGTCCGCGCTGCTCGCCACCGTCGTCCTGCGCGCCCGTAACCGGGTCTACCGTCGGATCGAGGAGCTCGAGGAGACCGACCTCGACCTCGACGGTGTCCCGGACGCCTTCCAGCGCTCGGATGTGGACCCGGCACCCGGCCACTAGGGTGGGAGACGCCATGCGGGCCCTCGGTCCGCTCGCGACCTACCAGGGGAGGGCCATGTCCAGCACCAGCGGCGAGGAGCGCACCCTCGGCCAGCTGGTCGCCGATGCGACCAGTGACATCTCTGCGATCGTCCGCAACGAGATCGCCCTGGCCAAGGCGGAGATGACCGCCGAGGCCAAGACCGCCGGCAAGGGCGCCGGGCTGTTCGCCGGCGCTGCCTTCGTCGGGCTGCTCGGCCTGATCTTCCTCTTCCACGCCGTGGCGTGGGGGATCGCGGAGTGGCTGCCCGTGTGGGCGGGCTACCTCATCACGACCGTCCTGCTGTTTGCGCTCGCCGGGATCCTCGGGCTGGTCGGCAGGAACAACATGAACAAGGTCAACCCGAAGCCGGAGCGGACGATCAAGAACGCCCAGGACACGATCGACGCGATCAAGCCCGGCGCCTGAGCCGCCGCACCCGCACCACCCCGAACCCTCCCCCGAACCCTCCCCCGAACCAGGACGACATGACCCTCGACGCTTCCATGGCGCTCATCGACGGCCCGTGGGAGCACCGCTTCGTCGCGGCCAACGGCGCCCGCTTCCACGTCGCCGAGCAGGGCGAGGGCCCGCTCGTGGTGCTCCTCCACGGGTTCCCGCAGTTCTGGTGGGCGTGGAGGCACCAGATGGGCGCGCTGGCCGAGGCGGGCTACCGCGCCGCCGCCATGGACCTGCGCGGCTACGGCGCGTCCGACAAGCCTCCCCGGGGCTACGACACCCACACCTCGGCGGCCGACGTCGCCAGCGTGATCCGCTCGCTCGGCGAGTCCGAGGCCGTCGTCGTGGGGCACGGCTGGGGTGGGTGGATCGCCTGGAGCATGCCGACCCTGCGACCGTCGGTCACGCGCGCCCTGGCCTCGGTGTCAATGCCCCATCCGCTGGTCTTCCGCCGCGCCTCCTTCACCAGGGCCGGGCAGGTGCGTGCGAACGCCTACCTCGCGGGCCTGCAGCGGCCGTTCGTCCCGGAGCGGGAGATGACCGTGCACGGCGGCTATGTGCAGCGCCTGCTGCGCGAGTGGGCCTCGCCGCAGGGGATCTGGCCCAGCCCGGAGGAGGCCAGGACCTACTCGGACGCCATGGCGGTGCCCTTCGTGGCGCACTCGGCGGCGGAGTACTACCGGTGGCTCGTGCGCAGCCAGGTCCGCCCCGACGGGTGGACGTTCGCCCGCCGCATGCGCACGCCCATCAGCGTGCCCGTCCTCCAGCTGCACGGCGAGCACGACCGCTCGGTGCTGCCCGAGACGGGTGTCGGCTCGGCGCAGTACTGCAGCGGGACCTACGAGCACCACGTCGTCGCGAGAGCCGGTCACTTCCTCCCCGAGGAGGCCCCCGACGCCGTCAGCGCACACCTCGTGCGCTGGCTCGACACCGTCGCGGGCTGATGGCACCGCCCCGCGCGTGAGGCGTCAGCCGGCGACGCAGGGGCCCGTGCCGACCGGAGTGGTCGCCGAGGCGGCGGCGTCCAGCACGGGGCGTGCCTCGTCGAGCGTGAGGGCGTAGCCGGTGCTGTTGTCGTCCAGCGACTTGGCGAAGATGACGCCCACGACGTCACCCGAGCCCGAGAGCAGCGGGCCGCCGGAGTTGCCCGGCCGCACGCGCGCGAAGAGGGAGTACACCTCCCGGCTGGCGCCCGGCGAGCCGTAGATGTCAGAGCCTCGCGCCTGGACCACCTCGCGCACACGGGCCGCGTCGAGGCGGTACGGGCCATCGAGGGGGAAGCCCGCCACGACGCCCTGCTCGCCTCGACGCAGCTCGCGCCCGAGGTCGAGGGGAGCGGCCGGCAGGTCCGGGGCGGCGACGACCGCGAGGTCCCGCTCCGGGTCGAAGACCACGACGCGGCCGGTGTACGAGGGCCCGGTGCCCTGCACCCGCAGGGTCACGGTGCGCATCCCGGCGACCACGTGGGCGTTGGTGACCACACGGCCCCGTGACACCACCCACCCGCTGCCCTCCTGGCCGCGGTTGCAGGCCTCGGCCACCCCGGTGATCTTGATGACCGAGTCGGCGGCGGCAGCCACGCCGGGCGTGCGCAGGACATTGGGGTCCGGGGGCTCCACCGGAGCGATGCGCTCGGCCTCCAGCCCCTCGAAGACGCGGGGGAAACCCTCGCGGTCCAGCACCTCGCGGAACCCGGCGAACAGCCGCGCGGTCTGGGGTGGCACGACGGTGTCGATGGCCCGCAGCACCCGCGACTCGCCGATGGCCCGGGCGAGGGGGGCCGGCGCGCCACCGCGCAGCGCCCCCGCGATGAACCACACGAGGACGGCTGCGGAGAGGACGACCACGATCGCGCCCAGGGCCGAGTCGAAGGCGCGCGTCTGCCGGTGCCGCACGCGCGAGCGCAGCCTGCCGCCGACCATGACGGCCAGCGCCTGGCCCATCGAGGCCATGATGAACACCCCCGCGATGAGGACGACGGACCGCATCACCGGCGTCTCCTCCAGGGCCGTCCACTCGTGGATGGCCATGGGTAGCAGCCACATGGCGAGTGCCCCGCCACCGAGGAAGCCGGCCAGCGAGAGGGTGCTGACGACCAGGCCCTGGCGGTAGCCCGAGATGGCGTAGCTGACGAACAGCACGATCAGCAGCAGGTCGAGGAACGTGAGCCCGAGGATCACCGGCGGCCCTCCTGGTACGGGGTCGTGCCGCGACGGCCGGAGCTGGGGCCACGAGGGTGGAACCGCTCGGGCAGGGGACGGCGGATGCCGGGGTCCCAGGGTTGCTCGAGGCCGGCGAGCTGCATGACACGGCTGAAGAGCATCGCGGTGAAGCCCCAGACGTAGAGGCCGTCGACCTCGAAGGCCGGGCCCTCGTAGCCCATCGGGTGCACGGTCGTGAACCGGATCGAGGCGTCGAGGAGGTGGTCGACGCGGACCCTCTCGGCGCGGTGGACCTCGCCGGCGTCGACGGAGGCGAAGGGTGTGGGGACGGGCCACCACCCCAGCACCGGCGTGACGACGTGCGCGCTCGGGCTGAGGAACAGCGGGGGGAGCTCGGCCACGACGTCGACCGTCTCCGGAGGGATGCCCACCTCCTCGTGGGCCTCACGCAGGGCAGCCGCCGTGGGGCCCTCTCCCGCCTCCAGCGACCCTCCGGGGAAGGAGACCTGGCCGGGGTGGGACCTGAGGTGGTGGGCGCGCTCGGTCAGCACGACCTCCTCACCGCCGTGCTCCGACGGCCCGAAGAGCATGAGCACCGCGGACTCCCTGCCGCCATCCTCCGGCGGCTGGAAACGGTCGAAGTACTCCGGGTCGGGGTGCTCGAGGGCCTGCTGGAGCCGTGCCATCCACGCAGGGCGTGGCGCGCTCATGCGCGGGTGCCCTGCGCCTCGGGCGCGAGCTCGAACTTCAGCAGCTTCGCCGCCTTTGCGGGGTCGGTCTCGCCGATGCCGTAGGACGGGCACCATCGTGCGATCGTGCAGGCGCCGCAGGCCGGCCGCTTGGCGTGGCAGGTGCGGCGGCCGTGGAAGATCACGACGTGGGAGAGCATCGTCCACTCCTTGCGGGGGATGAGCCTCCCGACGGCCTCCTCGACCTTGACCGGGTCGTCCTCGGGCGTCCAGCCGAACCGGCGCACCAGGCGGCCGAAGTGCGTGTCGACGGTGATGCCGGGAACCCCGAAGGCGTTGCCCAGCACGACGTTCGCGGTCTTGCGCCCGACACCCGGAAGGGTGACGAGGTCCTTCATCCGCCGCGGGACCTCGCCGTCGAAGCGCTCGACGATGTCGGCCGCGAGCCGCATCACGGAGTTGGTCTTGGCGCGGAAGAACCCGGTGGGCTTGAGGATGGCCTCCATCTCCTCGCGGTCGGCGCCCGCCAGGTCGGCTGCCGTGGGGTACCTCGCGAAGAGCGCCGGGGTCACCTTGTTGACCATGACGTCGGTGGTCTGGGCCGACAGCACCGTGGCCACGAGGAGCTGGAGGGGGCTCTCGAAGTCGAGCTCGCAGTGCGCGTAGGGGTAGCGCTCGAGCAGGGCGCGGTACATGCGCCGGGCGCGCCGGGTCAGCGCGACCGGCGACTCCTCGCGGGGTGCGGCGGACACCCGGACAGACTACGGGTCGTGCCTGACTCCCGACGTGGCACACTGTCGCCCGTGGACCAGGACGTGGTGAGAAGAGCCCCGCTGTTCGCTGCCCTCGACGACGAGGCGGCCGGCACGCTGATGCACTCGATGACCCAGCGCCGGCTCGAGCGGGGTGACGTGCTCTTCCACGAGGGTGACCAGGGTGACCGGCTCTACGTGATCCGCGAGGGCAAGATCAAGCTGGGCCGGCGCAGCAGCGATGGCCGCGAGAACCTCGTGGCGATCCTCGGCCCGGGCGAGATGTTCGGCGAGCTGAGCCTCTTCGACCCCGGCCCGCGCACGATGACCGCGACCGCGGTCGCGGAGACCCAGCTGCTCGGTGTCGGCAACGAGGACCTCAACGGCCTGCTCGCCGGGCGCCCCGAGGTCGCCAAGGTCCTGCTCGCCGCTCTGGCCAAGAGGCTGCGCCGCACCAACGAGAACCTCGCCGACCTCGTCTTCACCGACGTCCCCGGCCGCGTGGCCAAGGCGCTGCTCGACCTGTCCAGCCGCTTCGGCCGGCCGGTGGAGGACGGCATCCTCGTCTCCCACGACCTCACCCAGGAGGAGCTCGCCCAGCTCGTCGGCGCCTCCCGCGAGACGGTCAACAAGGCCCTGGCCGACTTCGCGAGCCGCGGCTGGCTGCGGCTCGAGGCCCGTGCGGTGCTGATCCAGGACGTCGAGCGCCTCAAGCGCCGCGCCCGCTGACCCTCCTCAGGTACTCCAGCTGCGCGGCCACACTGAGCCGCGCTGCCGGCCACACCTCGCGGGGCACGTCGGCATAGACCCGCTCCACGACGTCCTCGACCCCGCGGGCACCATCGGCCAGCGCCTGTCGCACCTGCTCGAGCCGTTCCCGGCGGTGCACACGGTAGAACGCCACCATGGCCGC
>NZ_DATBMI010000073.1:0-3083 GCF_036554925.1 Pedococcus sp. | reverse complement strand
GAGGCTGCAACAGCCCTCCGACGTCCACCCCACCGGTGTCCCGGCCTCCCGCGAGGCCTCGCGCCGCACCTTCCTGCGCATGGCCGGGGGAGCGGGAGCCGCCGTCGTGCTGTCCGCGGCTGCGGGGGCGCCGTCGGCCTCGGCGGACAGCACGCGGACTCGCGTCTACGTCGTGGTCACCGACGGGCTGCGACCCGACGAGGTGAGCGCGGCGGTGACCCCGACCCTGCACGCCCTGCGGTCGGCGGGCACGTGGTACCCGCAGGCCAGGTCGCTGCCGGTGATGGAGACCATCCCCAACCACGTGATGATGATGACCGGGGTGCGGCCCGACCGCAGCGGGGTCCCCGCCAACGCCGTCTTCGACCGTGCCGGGGGCGCGGTGCGCGACCTCGACCGGCCGAGCGACCTGCGCTTCCCGACGGTGATCGAGCGGCTGAACGCTGCCGGGTACCGCACGGGCACCGTGCTCTCGAAGGAGTACCTCTTCGGGATCTTCGGCACCAGGGCGACCTACCGCTGGGAGCCCTCGCCGACCCTGCCGCTCACGAACCACGCGCCGGACCAGCTCACGACGGACGCGCTCATCGCCATGGTCGAGCGCGCCGACCCCGACCTCGTGTTCACCAACCTCGGCGACATCGACCGGGTCGGGCACTCCGACCTCACGGGGGCGAGCACGCTCGCGGCGGCCCGCACTGCCGCCCTGGCGTCCACCGACCACCAGGTCGAGCGGTTCGTGCAGCACCTCAAGGAGACCGGACGGTGGGAGTCCTCCGTGCTCCTCGTCCTGGCGGACCACTCGATGGACTGGTCCGTGCCCACGCGCGTGGTCTCCCTGGCGCCGGCGCTCGACGCCGACCCGCTGCTGACGGGGCGGGTGCAGGTCGCCCAGAACGGCGGCGCCGACCTGCTCTACTGGACGGGCCCGGAGGGCGACCGGGCGGCTGCGGTGGCCCGGATGCGTGAGGTCGTCGGGGGAGTGGCGGGCGTGCTGTCGACCCACCTGCCGCCAGACCTGCGGCTCGGGCCGGAGGCCGGGGACGTGGTCGCCTACTGCAAGGCGGGCTGGCGGTTCAGCGACCCCGCGGTGTGGTCGAACCCGATCCCCGGCAACCACGGCCACCCGGCCACCGAGCCCATCCCGTTCTTCATCGCGGGTGGCTCGCGCCGCATCGCGGGGGGCCAGGTGCGCGCTGAGGCCGCCCGCACCGTCGACGTCGCACCGACCGTCGGTGCCCTGTTCGGCCTGCCCGCCCCGAGCGGCGGCTACGACGGGACCAGCCGGCTCTGAGCCCGGTCACCGCCCGGTCGGGCCCGACTGGAACACGCTGACCAGCACGCCGAAGGTCGCCTCGGCCGGCCCCGCGTCCGGCAGCTCGTCGACCACCCGCTCGAGGTGGGCGACCAGCGCGGCCGCCTGGGGCCGGGTCAGACGCACCCGGCGGAGGTTGAGCAGGGTCTCCGTGGGGGAGCGGTCCACCTCCTCGGCGACCGCCTGGAGGAGGGCGGCCGTGTGGCCCTCGCCGCCCCGGCCGGGGGCCCGCAGCCGACGGGCCACGCGCGTGAAGTACTGCTCGGTGCCGCCACGTACCTGACGGGTGTGGGCCCGGCGGACCAGCCCGGCCCGCTCGAGCACCCCGAGGTGGTGGGCGACGTTGCCCTTGTTGGTCCGCAGGCGGGTCGACAGCTGGCTGACCGTGGCGCCGTCGGAACCCAGCGCGAACAGGATGCGGTTGCGCAGCGGGTGCGTGAGGGCCCTGACCTGCTGGGGGTCGACGTCGAGCACCTCGGCGAGCCGGTCGTCGGCGGGTCCGTCCACGCCCGAAAGCGTCAAGGAAGTTTGACGCTTTGTCAACGCCGCCGCCACGCTGGGTCCATGACTCCAGAGCAGCTCAGGGCGGTCGTCAACGCCACCGCCGACAGCGTCGAGCAGCGGTACGTCTTCGCCGACCTGGGTGCGTCCACCGCCGCCATCCTGCGCGCCAACAGCCGTGACGGCCGGTATGCCGGGTGCACCGGTCCCGAGGACCTCGCCGAGCAGGTGACCGCCGACCTGCACGACGCCACCCGGGACCTCCACCTGCGCCTGCTCTTCCACGAGGGCGGGGCGGTGGGGGAGGACGACCCGGTGGCCCAGGAGGCCTGGTGGGCGGAGCAGGCCCGTCGCACGGCAGGCGGCATCCGCCGGGTGGAGCGGCGGGGCGGCAACGTCGGCGTCATCGAGATCGGCCCGGTGCTCGGGGACCCCGAGCGCGCCGGCCGTGCCATCGGCGCCGCCCTGTCGCTCGTGGCCGACGCCGACGCCCTCGTGCTCGACGTCAGGGGCTGCTGCGGCGGGAGTCCCGACGGCGTCGTGCTGCTGCTCAGCCACCTCTTCGGCCCCGAGCCGGTGCGGCTCAGCGACATCGAGTCGCGCGCGGACGGGACCAGGCAGGTGTGGACGGTCCCGGTGCCGGCTCACCGCAGGTTCGGCGCCGGCAAGCCGGTGGTGGTGGTCGTTGGGCCCGAGACGTTCTCCGGCGGCGAGGCCCTGGCCTTCGACCTGAAGGAGCAAGGGCGCGCCGTGGTCGTCGGCCGGCCCACGCGTGGGGGCGCCCATCCCCGGGTCGGCCTGGTGGTGCACCCCCTGCTCGAGCTGACCGTGCCGGTGGCCCGCTCGGTGAGCCTGTTCACCGGAAGGGACTGGGAGGGCGTGGGCGTGCAGCCGGACGTCCTCGTGCCGGCCGGTGACGACGCGTTCGCCGCGGCGCTGGAGGCGCTGCGGGCCTCCGGGTCGCCTCCGAGCCCACGGTGAGGGAGGCCGGGTGCGGTGCGTCACCGGCATACCGGCGGTCATGGGAGGATGGACCGATCCGTCCCCGATGCCCCGTGAGGTCCTGAGCACCCGTGTCACCCCTGGCCCGCACCGCGCTGCAGCCCGCCGCGACACCCCCGGAGCAGATCCGCAACTTCTGCATCATCGCCCACATCGACCACGGCAAGTCGACGCTGGCAGACCGCATGCTGCAGATCACCGGCGTCGTCGACGAGCGGGCCATGCGCGCGCAATACCTCGACCGCATGGACATCGAGCGCGAGCG
>NZ_DATBMI010000070.1:0-2531 GCF_036554925.1 Pedococcus sp. | reverse complement strand
GAGTACGAGCCCCGTGGCTGTCCTCGGGGGGCGGCGTTCTCCTGGTACACCTACTCCCCCACCCGGATTCGCTACCCCTACGTGCGTGGCGTCCTGCTCGAGATGTACCGCGAGGCCAAGCAGCGCCTCGGTGACCCGGTGCTCGCGTGGGCCGACATCGTGAACGACCCGGACAAGGCCCGGCGCTACAAGGCCGCCCGTGGCAAGGGCGGCCTCGTGCGCGCGTCGTGGGGTGAGGCCGCCGAGATCGTCGCGGCCGCCAACGTGCACACCATCAAGCAGTGGGGCCCCGACCGGGTCGCGGGCTTCTCCCCCATCCCGGCCATGTCGATGGTCAGCCACGCCTCGGGCGCGCGGTTCACCTCGCTCATCGGCGGCTCGATGCTCTCGTTCTACGACTGGTACGCCGACCTGCCGGTCGCCTCGCCGCAGATCTGGGGTGACCAGACCGACGTGCCCGAGTCCGGCGACTGGTGGGACGCGGGCTACCTCATGATGTGGGGCTCCAACATCCCGGTCACCCGCACCCCGGACGCCCACTGGATGGCCGAGGCCCGGTACCGCGGTCAGAAGGTCGTGGTCGTGGCGCCCGACTACGCCGACAACGTCAAGTTCGCCGACGAGTGGCTGCCTGCCGCGCCGGGCACCGACGGCGCCCTGGCAATGGCCATGGGCCACGTGGTGCTCAAGGAGTTCTTCGTCGAGCAGCAGGTCGAGTACTTCGAGGAGTACACGCGGAAGTTCACCGACCTGCCTTTCCTCGTGGCCCTCGAGCCGTATGCCGCCAAGGACGGCTCCACGGCGTACCGCGCCGGCAAGTTCCTCACCGCCTCCGACCTCGGCGGCGCCGAGGCCTCCGCCGAGAACGCCGAGTTCAAGACCGTGCTCGTCGACAGCCGCACGGGGCAGCTCGTCGTGCCGAACGGCACCCTCGGCGACCGGTTCGGGGAGGGCGGCGCGGGACGGTGGAACCTCGACCTCGGCGACGTCGTGCCCGCCCTCAGCCTGCTCGACACCCGCGAGGACACGACCCTCGTGGACCTGCCGCGCTTCGACGTCGCGGACGCCACCGACGATGCCGCGCCCGTGCTGAAGCGGGGCGTGCCGGTGAGGCGGGTCGGTGACCGCACGGTGACCACCGTCTTCGACCTGCTGCTCGCGCAGTACGGCGTCGGGCGAGAGGGGCTACCGGGCGCGTGGCCCACCGGCTACGACGACGTCGAGGGTCTCTACACCCCCGCGTGGCAGGAGCCGATCACGGCCGTGCCCGCCGAGAAGGTGGCGCGCATCGCGCGGGAGTTCGCGCAGAACGCGGCCGACACCCAGGGCCGCTCGATGATCATCGTCGGCGCCGGGACCAACCACTGGTACCACTCCGACACGATCTACCGCTGCATGCTCCTGCTGACGACGATCACCGGCTGCCAGGGCCGCAACGGCGGTGGATGGGCGCACTACGTCGGCCAGGAGAAGGCCCGTCCGATCACCGGCTGGGCGCAGATGGCCTTCGGCCTCGACTGGTCACGGCCACCGCGGCAGATGATCCAGACCGCCTACTGGTACCTGCACACCGACCAGTGGCGGTACGACCACTACACGGCGGACCTGATGGCGGCCCCCACGGGCACCGGCCTGTTCGACGGCATGAGCACCGCCGACCAGCTCGCCCTCTCGGCCCGCCTCGGCTGGATGCCGTCGTACCCGACCTTCAACCGCAACCCGCTCGACCTCGCCGACGAGGCGGAGGCGGCGGGCAAGCCGATCGGCGAGTACGTCGTCGAGCAGCTGCAGAGCGGCGACCTGCGCTTCGCCGTCGAGGACCCGGACGCGCCGGAGAACTGGCCGCGGGTGCTGATGATGTGGCGGGCCAACCTGTTCGGCTCCTCCGCCAAGGGCAACGAGTACTTCCTCAGGCACCTGCTCGGCACCGACAGCTCGCTGTCGGCCCGTGAGACGCCCGAGGCCGCACGCCCGAAGGACGTCCTCTGGCGGGAGGAGGCCCCGGAGGGCAAGCTCGACCTGCTCTGCGTGCTCGACTTCCGCATGACGAGCTCGACGATCTTCAGCGACGTCGTCCTTCCCGCCGCCACGTGGTACGAGAAGCACGACATCAACACCACGGACATGCACCCGTTCATCCACTCGTTCAACCCGGCCATCAGCCCGCCGTGGCAGACCAAGACCGACTGGGACATCTTCCAGGCGATCTCCGAGGCGTTCGCCCCGTTGGGTGCCCAGCACCTCGGGGTGCGCAAGGACGTCGTCGCCGCACCCCTCCTCCACGACACCCCGGAGGCGATGGCGACCCCGCACGGACGCGTCCGCGACTGGAGGAAGGGCGAGTGCGAACCGGTGCCCGGGAAGACCATGCCGAAGCTGGTCGTCGTCGAGCGCGACTACGGCGCCGTCTTCGAGAAGATGGGCGCGCTGGGCCCGCTCATGGAGAAGCTGGGCACGACCCAGAAGGGCATCACCTACGACGTCGCGCGCGAGGTCGACTACCTGCGCCACAAGAACGGCGCGATCCGCGG
>NZ_DATBMI010000046.1:0-8665 GCF_036554925.1 Pedococcus sp. | reverse complement strand
GATCGGGTTGGGGGCGCAGTACTTGCCGCCGGCCGCCAGCGTCGCGTACGACGTCGCCAAGGTCAGCGGTGTGGTGTCGTTCGCGCCCAGGGTCACGACCGCGGGGTAGCACTGGATGGGGTCTCCCGTGCCCTGGTGCATGCCCATCGCGGTCATGGTGCGCTGCACCTTGTCGGTGCCGAGCTTGAGCACCAGCGAGGCGAAGGCGGTGTTGACCGAGCGCGCGGTGGCGAGGTCGAAGGCGAGCGGCTTGCCGCCGATGGCCTCGTCGTTGCGCACCGACCAGCTCGTTCCGGCGGTGCACCTGCCGCGCATCTCGCTGGGCGTGTACACGGCGGCCTGCTTGGTGGTGGCGAACTTCGAGGGGACCTTGCCGTTGACGGGGATGCCGTTCTGCAGCGCCGTGACGATGGCGTACATCTTCGCGGTCGACCCGAACTGGAAGCCCGAGGTGCCGCCGTAGCGCTGGTCGACGTTCCAGTTCACCTGGGTGTACTTCTTGCCCTTCTCGCCGTTGCGCGGGAACTGCGACGCCTGCGCCATGGCCAGGACCTTGCCCGTCCCGGGCTCGACGATGCTGGCGGCGCCGCCGATGCGCTCGCTGTTGCCGATCGGCACCTTCTTCACCAGCTGGGCCTGGGCCATCTGCTGGACCTTCGGGTCCAGGGTCGTCTGGATCGTCAGGCCGCCCTGGTTGATCTTCTTGATCCGCTCGGGCACCGTCTTGCCGAGCGCGGGCAGCTGCTTGAGGTAGGCGAGGACGTACTCGCAGAAGTACGGCTGGCTCGAGCGGCCGCAGGTGTTCTGGGCGGCCTTGACCTTGAGCATCTTCTTGACCGGGATGGCCTTGGCGGCCTTCCACTCCTTGTCGGTGACCATGCCGAGGTCCCGCATGCGGTCGAGCACGATGTCCCGCCGCACCTGTGCCCGCTCCGGGTTGTGGATCGGGTCGGTCTTGCTGGGCTGCTGCACGAGGCCGGCCAGCAGCGCCGACTGCGCCACGGTGAGCTTGGCGGCGGTGGTGCTGAAGTAGTGCTGGGCGGCCGCCTCGACGCCGTACGCCTGGTCGCCGTAGTAGACGAGGTTGAGGTAGCCCTCCAGGATCTGGTCCTTGGTCAGCTGCTTCTCCAGGGTGATCGCGTACTTCAGCTCCTGCAGCTTGCGCGTGTACGTCTTCTCGACCGCCGCCTGCGCGGCTTCCTTGTCGTTGTTCCGCAGGGCGTTCTCCTGCAGCGTGATCTTGACGAACTGCTGCGTCAGCGTGGACGCGCCCTGGGTGTCGCCGCCCTGGAAGTTCGAGACGAGCGCGCGGGTGATGCCGCGGGGGTCGACGCCGCCGTGCTCACGGAAGCGGCTGTCCTCGATCGCGATCTGAGCATTCTGCATGTTCTTGGAGATGCTCTTCAGCGAGACGATGATGCGGTTCTCGTCGTACGGCGTCGTGATCAGGCCGCCGCGGGCGTCGTAGATCTTCGACTGCTGGGCCAGGGGGGACGTGCTGAACTCGCCGGGAAGGGAGTCGAACATCTCGACGCTCGACTTGGCTGCGCTCCCCGTCGCCCCGACCGCCGGGATCATCAGGCCGGCAGCCAGAAGTCCCATGACCATGGCCGTGGCGACGAAGGCACCGAGCAGACTGAGCACATTGGCGAGGTTTGTCGCACGTCCTTGCATGGTGCCAAGGGTAACCGCCGTAGTGCTCGGAGCCCGCTTTGTCGATGCCCCGGCGCCATTCGGGTGTCCGGGTGGGGCCTGTGGGCCGCCTGTCGCCGAGGGTGCCGCAGCGGGGTGGTCCGACCGGGTGGTCCGGCCCGTCCGGCGGCCTGGTCCGCCCCGTGCCGCGAGGAGGGTGCGGTTGCGCGTGGGGGGCAAAACCGCTGCTCAGAGGCCTGCGTACGACTTCTGGAGCAGATGGCTCGGTGTGACTAGTCCGTTTGGCCACCGGAGAACTACACGAATGGGCCATGTCGTCACAGCAGTGAACTTTTCTATCGTCGTTGGTGCCTGAAGTGGACACAAAACCCCATCGGGCGGAGTTTGAGTCTCGTTGCCAGTGGAGGACCCGCAATGACCATCGCGCCAGCCCGCACCGCCCGTCCCGTGGCCTTCGGAGCCCACTGGGTCGAGGATTGGGCGCCGCTGGGCCGGTGCGCGAAGTCCGACCCCGACGCCCTCTTCGTCCAGGGCGCGGCACAGCAGACCGCGAAGGTGGTCTGCCAGGGCTGCCCCGTGATCGCGGAGTGCCTCGCGGACGCCCTCGACAACCGCACGGAGTTCGGCGTGTGGGGCGGCATGACCGAGCGGGAGCGCCGGGCCCTGCTGAAGCGCCGGCCCAACATCAGCTCCTGGGCCTCGCTGTTCGCCCAGGCCCGGGCCGCTCAGGGCGACCAGGGCGCCGTCAGCGCCTGACCCAAGCGCCTGACCCAAGCGCCTGACCCCGCGCCGGGAGCGCGTCGGTGCGAGACCGCCGCGAACGCGTCAGCGTCGCGCCGGTGACCGCACGGCCAGTGCGTCCCCGACCGAGCGCAGGCCCTCGACGTCGTGGATGTCCGAGGCTGCTGCCGGCACCTCGACCATGGGTATGCCGGGGTGCCCGGCCCCGAAGCGCCGCGCCAGCGCCTCGTGCCGGTCCGCTGCCTGCGCCAGCGAGACGTGCAGCCGCAGCAGCCCCTCCGTGAGGCCGGTGGTCTCGGAGGCGGCGGTCGAGGGCCGAGGGTCCGACTGCCGTTCGGCCAGCTGCTCGGCAGCGGCCAAGGCCCGGGAGCCGCTCAGCGTGGGTGCCGCCAGCCGCTGGACGCGGTTCACGACCACGCCGGCGAGCGGCATGCCCTCCTCGTCCAGCCGGGCGACGAAGTACGAGGCCTCCCGCAGCGCGTCACGCTCCGGGGCCGCCACGACGACGAATGCGGTCTCGGGGTCCTTGAGCAGCGCGTACGTGGCGTCGGCCCGCTCGCGGAACCCGCCGAACATCGTGTCCAGGGCGGCCACGAACGTCTGCACGTCCTGGAGCACCTGCCCGCCGAGGATCTTCGACATGACGTTCGTCGCGAGGGTGACCCCGCCGCTGAAGACCTTCAGGTAGGCCCGGCCGCCGGCCTTCGCCGGCGCCATGAGCAGCCGGATGAACCTGCCGTCGAGGAAGGAGCCGAGCCGCTTGGGCGCGTCGAGGAAGTCCAGGGCGGAGCGCGACGGGGGCGTGTCGACGACGATGAGGTCCCACGTGCCCTCCCGCGCGGCCCTCGAGCGCAGCTGCCCGAGCTTCTCCATGGCCATGTACTCCTGCGTCCCGGCGAAGGAGCTCGAGACCGCCTGGTAGAACGGGTTGGCCAGGATCTGCTGGGCCTTCTCAGGCGTGGCGTGCGCCTCGACGACCTCGTCGAAGGTCCGCTTCATGTCCAGCATCATCGCGTCGAGCGAGCCGCCGGCGGCAGGGTCGAACCCGACCACCGGGCGCGGGGTGTTGTCCAGCTCGGAGAGCCCGAGGGACTGGGCGAGGCGCCTCGCCGGGTCGATCGTGAGGACGACCACGCGGCGGCCCGCCTCAGCGGCGCGCAGCCCGAGGGCGGCGGCCACGGTGGTCTTGCCGACGCCTCCGGCGCCGCAGCACACCACGATCCTGGTGGCCTCGTCGTGCAGGAGGGCGTCGAGGTCCAGGGGTGGCGACAGTGCGGCCGTCATCAGATCATCCCCTGCTCGGTGAGCACGTCGGCGAGCACCCGGATGCCCCCGGCGTCCGTGCCCTCGGGCAGCATCGGCAGCCGGTACACCTGCCGCCCCTGCCCGAGCAGGACGGACTCCTGCTCCTGCTGGAGCTCGACCCGGTCGACGTGGTCCTCGGCCTGGGCGATCAGCCCGGCCACCATCGCCGCGCTGGTGCGCACGGACACCGACTTCAGGTCGGCGGTGACGGAGGCCGCGAGGGAGCCGTTGCCGCGGGCCACGACCCTCAGGTCCTCCTCGCCGATCAGGGGCTCGTGGACCTGGTTGATGACGATCGCCCCGAGCGGTAGGGAGGCGGCGGCCAGCTCGGCGAGGGCGTCCACGGTCTCCTGGACGGGCATCTCCTCGAGCAGCGAGACCACGTGCACGGCGGTGCGGTGGCTGCGCAGGAGGCGGGTGATGGAGTCCGCCTGGCTCCGGACCGGCCCCACCTTGGCAACGTCGGCCACCTCCGCGTTGACGTTGAGGAAGCGGACCACGCGGCCGGTGGGGGGTGCGTCGAGGACGACGGCGTCGTAGGCCAGCTCGTCGCGGTCGTGGTGCCGGCCACCGCGGCGCCGGCCGACGGCCTCGTACACCTTGCCGATGAGCAGCACGTCGCGCAGCCCGGGGGCGATGGTGGTGGCGAAGTCCACCGCGCCGACCTTCTCGAGGGCCGTCCCGGCCCGGCCCAGCTTGTAGAACTTCTGGAGGTACTCCATGAGGGACTCGCGTACGTCGACGCTCAGCGCGTAGAGCTCGCCGCCGCCGCGCTCGTGGACGATGCGGGTCTCCTCGTGGCCGATCGGGGCGACGTCGAAGGTCTGGGAGATCCCCTGCCGCTCCTCGACCTCCGCCAGCAGCACCCGCTTGCCCTGGCGGGCAAGGGCGAGGGCGAGGGCCGACGCGACGGTGGTCTTGCCGGTGCCACCCTTCCCGGTGACGACGTGCAGCCGCACGCCGGCATGGGGTGAGGCGGCAGTCATGGCGACCAGCCTAGGAGTCGAACAGGGCGACTGCAGCAAGGACCTCCGCGAACCCGGGGTGCTCGGGGTCGATGAGGCCGAAGTGCCCGCAGCCCTCGACGGCGTGCAGCCGCACCTCGGCCCGCTCGTCCGCCCGGTCCCGCTGGCGCTCGAGGTAGCTCTCCGAGACGCCGAGCGGGACCGTGTCGTCGTCCCGGCCGTGGACGAGCACGACCGGCACGGCAGGGCGCAGCATCGCGGGGTCGGCCGCGGCATACGCCTCCGGGGCCTCGGCAGGGGTGGCTCCCATGAAGGCGTCCACGGCCCCGGACCCCAGCCCGAGGTCGGCGGCGAGCCGGAGGTCGACGACGCCCGCCAGGCTGACCGCTCCGGCCAGGCCGTGCGCCCACGGCTGGCTGGCGGCCCACGCGGCGAGGTGGCCGCCGGCGGAGTGGCCGACGAGGACGAGCCGGTCCGGCAGCTGCGGGTCGGCGCGCACGGCCGCCACTGCCGCGGCGAGGTCCTCTCCCGTCCCCGGCCAGCCGCCCCCGGGCATGCCCGTGCGGCGGTACTCCAGCACCGCCGTCGGGTAGCCGGCATCGGCGAACGCCTGGGCCTGGCTGCCGGCGTGGGCCCGGTCGTACTCCGCCCGCCAGAAACCGCCGTGGACCACGACGACGCCGACTCGGCGCCGTGCCCCCCGGGGCAGGCGGACGTCATAGACCTGTGCCGGGTCGGTGCCGTATGCCGCGGTGCGGGCCGGTGCGGGTGCCCGCCGGTCGAGCACGCCCAGCGGCTCGGGGGAGGGGTCGGCAGTGGTGCGCTCGGTGCCCATGTCGTCATCGTGCCAGCGGTGGATAGGCTGCGCCCCATGACCAAGTGGGAGTACGCAACCGTGCCGCTCATCGTCCATGCGACCAAGCAGATCCTCGACCAGTGGGGCGAGGACGGCTGGGAGCTGGTCCAGGTCCTCACCGGGCCCGACGGCAGCAACCTGGTCGCGTACCTGAAGCGAGAGAAGGCCTGACGATGAGCGCAGTCGAGGACCGCCTGAAGGACCTGGGGCTGACCGTCCCCGAGGTCGCCAAGCCCGTCGCGGCCTACGTCCCCGCTCTCCAGGACGGGCGCCGCATCTACACCTCCGGCCAGCTGCCGATGGTGAACGGCGAGCTCGCCGCGATCGGCAAGGTGGGCCTCGGTGAGGGCCAGGTCGACCCGGAGAAGGCCGCGGAGCTGGCGCAGGTCTGCGCGCTGAACGCGATCGCCGCCGTGAAGTCCGTCGTGGGAGACCTCGACAAGGTGGCCCAGGTCGTCAAGGTCGTCGGCTTCGTCGCCAGCGACCCGACCTTCACCGGACAGCCCGGTGTCATCAACGGCGCGAGCGAGCTGCTCGGCAAGGCCTTCGGCGACGCGGGCATCCACGCGCGCTCGGCCGTGGGCGTGGCGGTGCTGCCGCTCGACGCGCCCGTCGAGGTCGAGATCGTCGTGGCGCTCGCCGACGACTGAGCCGATGACCCCTCCGCTCGACCTGCCTCGGGGTGTTGTCGCGCGCCATCGCGCGCGGCAACACCCCGAACCGAGGGGCAGTTCGTCAGGCAGGTCGGAGGGCAGGTCGGTGGGGGTGGCCGGGTGATCCGGGAGTTCCCCGTGGCGCCGGTGCTGCGCGAGCACGCCGACGCCTGGCGGCCCGGTCGTGAGCCGGCCGAGCCCCGGCCCGCTGCCACCGTCATGTTCGTGCGCGACGGTGCGACGGGTCTCGAGGTCTTCATGCTGCGCCGCGTCGCCACCATGGCCTTCGCCCCGCGCACCATGGTCTTCCCCGGTGGCGGCGTCGACCCGCGCGACGCCGACCCGCGGCTGCCGTGGGCCGGGCCGGCGCCGTCGGAGTGGGCGCAGCGCCTCGCGACGGACGAGGCGACCGCGCGCGAGCTCGTGGCTGCGGCCGTCCGCGAGGTCTTCGAGGAGTGCGGGGTGCTGCTGGCGGGCCCGTCGCCGGTCAGCGTGGTGGCCGACGTCAGCGGCGCCCACTGGCACGAGCAGCGCGCGCGGCTGCTGGACCGGTCGCTGTCCCTGGCCGAGGTGCTCATCGCGCACGACCTGGTGCTCCGCTCGGACCTGCTGGCCTACCGCGCCCACTGGATCACGCCGGTCTTCGAGCCGCGGCGCTACGACACCCGGTTCTTCGCGGCGGCCGTGCCCGCCGGGCAGGGCGCCGACGACCGCAGCAGCGAGGCCGATGTCGCCGACTGGGTGGCCGCGACGGACCTGCTCGAGGCGCACCGGCGCGGAGACGCGATGATGCTGCCGCCCACCGTGGTCTGCGTCGAGGAGATCGCCGCGGCCCCGAGCGCTGCCGCCTTCATCGCCGAGCAGCCGCGTGTCGCCGCCGTGACCCCGGTGCTCACCCAGACCGCCGACGGCCCGGTGATGAGGGCGGAGCTGCCGCGGTGACCG
Source organism: Pedococcus sp. (assembly GCF_036554925.1). Lineage (NCBI taxonomy): Bacteria > Bacillati > Actinomycetota > Actinomycetes > Micrococcales > Intrasporangiaceae > Pedococcus > Pedococcus sp. The sequence goes on along the minus strand of NZ_DATBMI010000046.1, from coordinate 1,547 downwards.
CCCCGCCCGTGCCCGAGCAGTGGTCCGGCGGGCAGGTCACCGAGCGGGCCCACTGCGTCCTGGCGCCCAACCCCGGCCCCATGACCCTGGACGGCACCAACACGTGGGTCCTCCTCGAGCCGGGCGCCACCGAGGCGGTGGTCATCGACCCGGGACCCCTGGACGAGACCCACCTGCGGCGGGTCCTCGACCACCTCGACGGGCTGGGGGCCCGGGTGGCCCAGACGGTCCTCACCCATGGCCACCTCGACCACGCCGAGTCCGCTGCGCGCTTCGCCGAGCTGACCGGCGCCCCGACCCGCGCCGTCGGCCGCGGCCACGACGACCTCGGTGACGGTGACGTCGTCCGGGTCGGGGGGCTGGAGCTGTTGGTGGTGGCGACCCCGGGGCACACCTCCGACTCGCTGTCCTTCGCCCTGCCCGCCGACCACGCGCTGCTGACCGGCGACACCGTCCTCGGCCGGGGCACCACCGTGGTGGCGCACCCGGACGGCGAGCTCGCGGCATACCTGGAGTCGCTGGAGCGGATCTCGGCGCTGACCGGCAGCGGGGACGTCACGACGATCCTCCCCGGCCACGGCCCCGTGGTCCCGGACGCGTCGGCGATGGTCGGGTTCTACCAGGCGCACCGACGTGAGCGGCTCGAGCAGGTGCGCCAGGCACTCGCCGAGGGGGCTCAGGGCGTCGAGGACGTGGTGGAGCGGGTGTATGCCGCGGTGCCCCGCGAGGTGTGGCCGGCGGCCAGGCTCAGCGTGGCCGCCCAGCTGGAGTACCTGCGGGAGGTCAGCGGGCCCGGCGCTTGAGGCGCTCGACGTCCATGAGCAGCACGGCGCGGGCCTCGAGTCGCAGCCACCCGCGGGACGCGAAGTCGGCGAGCGCCTTGTTGACCGTCTCGCGGGAGGCGCCGACGAGCTGCGCGAGCTCCTCCTGGGTCAGGTCATGGGCCACGAGGATGCCGTCCTCGACCGGCCGGCCGAACCGGCTGGAGAGGTCGAGCAGGGCCTTGGCGACCCGGCCCGGCACATCGGTGAAGACGAGGTCGGCGAGGTTCTCGTTGGTGCGGCGCAGCCTCTTGGCCAGGGCGGCGAGCAGGACCTTGGCGACCTCGGGGCGCCCGGCGAGCAGGCCGTTGAGGTCCTCGTTGCCGACACCGAGGAGCTGGGTCTCGGCGACCGCGGTGGCGGTCATCGTGCGGGCGCCGGGGTCGAACAGGCTGAGCTCGCCGAACATCTCGCCAGGGCCGAGGATCGCGACGAGGTTCTCGCGGCCGTCGCTGCTGCGCCGGCCCAGCTTGATCTTGCCCTCGCCGATCACGTAGAGCCGGTCACCCTGGTCGCCCTCGTGGAAGAGCACGTCCCCTCGCTCGAGGTGGCGCTGCGTCATCGACTGCATGAGCCGGCCCGCGGCGTCGTCGTCGAGGGCGGCGAACAGCGGGGCTCTTCTCACCACGTCCTGGTCCACGGGCGACAGTGTGCCACGTCGCCTGGTCAGGGAACTGTCAGCATCGACCCTTAGGCTGTGCGGGTGTCTGCTGCCGTCCGTGAGGA
>NZ_DATBMI010000003.1:0-21910 GCF_036554925.1 Pedococcus sp. | reverse complement strand
GCGGTCTTCGTGGTCGCGGTCTTCGTGGTCGCGGTCTTCGTGGTCGCGGTCGTCCTCTTGGTCGGCGCGGCCTTCTTCGCCGGTGAAGCCTTCTTCACCGTGCCGGCCTTGGTGGAAGCGGACGCGGTGGCCGCTGACGTCGTGGCCGCGGCGGTCTTCCTGGTGGTGCTCTTCTTCGCCGCCTGCGCCGTCCGTGCAGCCATCTCAGGACCCCTTGCGTCGCAGCGCCCGCCCACACGAGCGCGTCAGGTGCGGCGAGGATAAGCGCTCCCGCCCCGGTACTCAACGGCAAAACGCCCTGACCTTGGGCCCCAACACGGAGGGCGCCGACCACGGGTGTGGTCGGCGCCCTCCGGCGAGTGCTGCTGCGATGACGCGGGCTGGTCAGCCTTCCTTGCCCTCCCGGGAGGGGTCGAGGTCGGCGCCGGTGTGGTCCAGCTGCTGCAGCTGGCCCTCGATGTACGACTTCAGGCGGGCGCGGTAGTCGCGCTCGAAGCCACGCAGCTCCTCGATCTTCTTCTCGAGCAGGCCGCGCTCCCGGCCGAGCTCCTCCAGGATCTGCGCCTTCTTCTGCTGCGCCTCGTGCAGCATCCCCGTCGACCGCTCCCGGGCCTCGGTGATGAGCTGCTCGTGCTTGGTCGTGGCCTCGCGCAGCAGCTCGTCGTGACGGCTCTGGGCCGAGGCGAGGAGCTCGTCGTGACGGGCCTGCCCGGTGGACACCAGCTCGTCGTGCTTGGCCTGCGCCTCGGCGATGAGGCGGTCGCGCGTGGTCTCACCCTCGCCGACGTGCTCGTCGTGGAGTCGCTGCGCCAGCGCGATGAGGCTCGCAGCGCTGGCCCCGCCGCCCGCGGCAGCCGCGCCCAGCTCGGACACAGCCGGCTCGGCAGGCGCCGCTGCAGGTGCGGGAGCCGCCTGCGCTGCCTGCGCCGCCTGGGCGGCGTTCTCCTCAGCGGCGGTCTGACGCTCACCGGCGGCCTTGATGCGCTCCTGCGCGGCCTTCTCGGCCTGCTCGGCGCGCGCCGTCGCAGCAGCAACCCGCTCCTGCGCGGCCTTCTCGGCCTCCTCGGCGCGGGCCTTGATCGCTGCCAGCTTCTCCTGCGCCTCGCGGGCCGCGCGCTCCTCGGCGTCCTTGGCGTCCTTGGCCGCAGCGGCGCGGCGGGCCTCCGCCTGCGGGTCCGGCTTGGCCACCGGTGCCATGCCCCGACCCTCGCGGCACTCGTTCAGCTGCTCCCGCAGGTCGTCCGTCTCCTTGACCAGCCGGCGCATCTCCGCGACGACCTCGTCGAGGAAGTCGTCGACCTCTCGCTCGTCGTAGCCACGACGGAACTGGGTCGGTGTGAAGTTCTTGTTGAGGACATCTTCGGGCGTGAGCGCCATGTAGTCACCTCGGTCGGCAGGTCATCGGCAGTGCAATCGCAAGCATCCCAGAGTCTGGGGTGCCCTTCACCCTATTGGATGGGCGCTCAGCCGCGAATGACACCCATCAGGATGGACACCGTGAGCATCAGGACCAGGAACGCGAGGTCGATCCGCACCGCACCCAGGCTGAGGGGCGGAATCACCCGGCGCAGCGCCTTCAGCGGCGGGTCCGTGACGGTGTACACCGCCTCGGCGATGACCAGCATCGGGCCCCTCGGACGCCAGTCGCGGCTGAACGCCTGCACCCAGTCCAGGACGAGCCGCCCGATGAGCAGCACGAAGAAGATGAACAGCAGGAAGTTCAGGACACTGCCGATCGGGCCAAGGCTCATGGCGGAAAGGGTGTCATGTCAGCCCTGCGGGCACGCAGGGCGGGGTCAGCTCTGGTTGAACAGGCCGCGGGTGCTCGGCGCGGCCGCCCCTTCTTCTGCCGAGACCTCGACGTGCGATGGGGAGAGGAGGAAGACCTTGGAGGTGACTCGCTCGATCGACCCGTGCAGCCCGAAGACCAGACCGGCGGCGAAGTCGACGAGGCGCTTGGCGTCGGCGTCGTCCATGTCGGAGAGGTTCATGATGACCGGCGTGCCGTCGCGGAAGCTCTCGCCGATGTTCTTGGCCTCGTTGTACGTGCGGGGGTGGATCGTCGTGATGCGGTTCAGTGCACCCACCTCGACGTCCCGGACCACGCGCGCGACGGGCGTGCGCTGCGGGAGGTGCGTCACCGCCGCAGCACGCTCCTGCTGCGGCTCGGCCGGCGCGGCCTGGGCGTGCTGACGTGGGGTCTCGTCGTAGTCGTACTCGTCGTAGCCCTCGTAGCGCTCGTCGTCCTCGGCGAGCCCGAGGTACACCATCGTCTTGCGCAGCGCCCCTGCCATGAGAGCTCCCTTTGGTCCATCGTGCGAGATCGGTTCGCGACTGAAGTTACCGAAGGGGCGGACGAGAACCGAGGATTGCGCTGCCGACACGCAGGTGTGTCGCCCCGTGGGCGATCGCCGCCTCGAGGTCGGCGCTCATCCCCGCGGAGACCCACGTCGCCCGGGGGTGGTCCTGCTGTATGCCGCGCGCCACCTCGCGCAGCAGCGCGAAGGCGGGGTCCGGGTCACCCCCGAGCGGCGCGACCGCCATCACCCCGAGCAGGTCGAGATCGGGGCTCTCGGCGACCTGGTCGGCGAGCGCTCGAGCCTCGGCGGGGGCCACGCCCGCGCGCCCGCTCTCGTGGTCGAGCGCGACCTGGACCAGCACGCCGAGGCGACGTCCCGCGGAACGGGCCCCGCGCTGCAGTGCCTCCGCGAGTCGGGGGCGGTCGACCGACTGGACCACGTCGGCATACCTCGCCACGGCACCCGCCTTGTTGGTCTGGAGCTGGCCGATGAAGTGAAGGGTCAGGTCGGCCCTGCGCCGCACCTCCAGCATCTTGGCGGCGGCCTCCTGGTGGCGGTTCTCGCCGATGTGGCGGACGCCGAGGTCGACGAGCAGGTCGACGTCGGAGGCCGGGAAGAACTTCGTGACGGCCACCAGCTCGACCTCGCCGGGATCCCTCCCGGCAACCGCGCACGCCCGCTCCACGCGCTGGAGAACGTGCTGGAGACCGGCAGCAAGCTCCTCGCGCCGCGTCATGCCTGCGCCAGCTGGACAACGCCTGCGAAGCGTCCGGTCTGACGGTCGCGCCGATACGAGTACAGGCGATCGGACTCGCGCGTGCACCCCGGAACCCACTGCACCGCAACGCTGTTCGCGCGCAGCTGCGCCACCACCCCGGCAGCGACGTCGATCGCCGGCGTGCCGGACCACGAGACGGCGCGCGCCTCCGGAGACACCTCTGCGGCAGCGAGGCTCATCTCCTCGGGGACCTCGTAGCAACGCCCACACACGGAGGGACCGACGACCGCGGTGATCTCGCGGGCGCCTGCCTCCCGCATGGTCGCGACAGCGCGGTCGATGATCCCCGTCGTCATGCCCGGTCGCCCGGCGTGCACGGCTCCGATGACGCCCGCCACCGGGTCTGCCAGCAGCACCGGCGTGCAGTCGGCCACCAGCACCGCGAGGGCGAGACCCGGGGTTGTCGTCACGATGCCGTCGACGGCAGGCGCCCCGGCACCGCGTTCCCACGGGCCGTCGACCACGGCGACGTCCGCGCCGTGGCACTGGTTCATGAAGACCAGCTCGTGGCGGTCGCGCCCGAGCGAGTCCGCAAGCCGGTGGCGGTTCTGCTCGACGGCCTCGGGGTCGTCCCCGACGTGGCCTCCGAGGTTGAGGGTGCCGAAGGGCTGCTGGCTGACTCCGTCTGCCCGGTCGGTGATGCCCCACTCGACGGGGCCGGTCTGCTCACGCCAGAAGAACACAGGCGACACCGTATGACACGGGAGACACACGACGGGCGCCCGGCCGGTGGCCGGGCGCCCGTCGTGTGGTGTCGTGCCTACTTCAGGAAGTCGGGGACGTCGAGCTCGTCGGAGTCGTCGAAGGTCACCGTGCGCGGCGGGCGGGCCGGCTGCTCCTGCGTGTGCCCGCCGTGACCGCCCTGCCCGTTGTGCGACGGCTGGTGGCCGTTGCCCTGCTCCGGCTGCGCCTGCTGCACCGGCTGTGGCGGAGCCACCCGGGGCGTCCCGTGCACTGGTGCGGAGGTCGGCTGGACGGCCGGCTGCTGCGCGGCGTGGACGGGCTGGGCCGCGTGCACCGGCTGGTGGTTGGCCGGCTGCGGCCGCTGGGCCGGAGCCGGGGCCACCGGCTGCTGCTGGCGCTGGGGGGCGCCCTGGATCTGGCCGATGGCCCGGTCGTTGTCGCGCTTCAGCGGCGCCCCGCCGTCGAAGCCGGCGGCGATGACGGTGACCCGCACCTCGTCACCCAGCGCGTCGTCGATCACCGCACCGAAGATGATGTTGGCCTCGGGGTGGGCGGCCTCCTGCACGAGCCGGGCGGCCTCGTTGATCTCGAAGAGGCCGAGGTCGCTGCCGCCCTGGATGGAGAGCAGGACGCCGTGGGCGCCGTCGATGCTGGCCTCGAGCAGCGGCGAGGAGATCGCCAGCTCGGCCGCCTGCACCGCCCGGTCGTCGCCGCGCGAGGACCCGATGCCCATGAGGGCGGACCCCGCACCCTGCATCACGGACTTGACGTCCGCGAAGTCGAGGTTGATCAGGCCGGGGGTGGTGATGAGGTCGGTGATGCCCTGGACGCCGGAGAGCAGCACCTGGTCCGCGCTGCGGAAGGCGTCCAGCATGCTGACGGCACGGTCACTGATGGACAGGAGCCGGTCGTTCGGGATCACGATGAGGGTGTCGACCTCCTCGCGGAGGCTGAGGATGCCGGACTCGGCCTGGTTGGCGCGGCGGCGGCCCTCGAAGGTGAACGGGCGGGTGACGACGCCGATGGTCAGCGCACCCAGGCCCTTGGCGATCTTGGCCACGACCGGGGCGCCGCCCGTGCCGGTGCCGCCACCCTCGCCCGCGGTGACGAAGACCATGTCGGCGCCCTTGAGCACCTCCTCGATCTCCTCCGCGTGATCCTCGGCGGCCTTCTTGCCGACCTCGGGGTCGGCGCCGGCGCCCAGCCCGCGGGTCAGCTCGCGGCCCACGTCGAGCTTGACGTCGGCGTCGCTCATGAGCAGGGCCTGGGCGTCGGTGTTGATCGCGATGAACTCAACGCCCTTCAGGCCAACCTCGATCATGCGGTTGATGGCGTTGACGCCGCCACCGCCGATGCCGACGACCTTGATGACGGCCAAGTAGTTCTGTGGTGCTGCCACGTCGGTGGGCCTCTCCTGAAAGCGTTTCTAAAGGGGTGGTGCTGGCTCGTGGCACTGTCGCTGCCCCGAGCGGAAACCCCGAGTCCGAGGAACAAGCCTCAGGGTCCACTAGAGGGTTAGAATTATGTCAACCCTGCCGACGCAGACGCTATGCGGACGGATGGGTGCAAGCAACCTGCCGCGCAGCGTGTCGCAAGACTCGTCGGCAGGTTTTTCGCAGCCCTCGGGTGCGGTGGCCGGGCGAGCCTATCGCGCGCCGTCACAGCCGTCACACGAGCCTCACGTGCAACTCGACCTCGAGGGTTCACGCCTGGGTTACACCTGGGTCTACACCTGGGTTCACATCTGGGTTCACGCCTGGAACACGCCTGGGTTCACGCCTGGTCCACACCTCGGTCAGCGGGTCACCGGGGTGTCCGGGGCGCTGACGTCGATGACCTTGGGTGAGTCCTTCAGCAGGGCAGTCATCACGGTCAGCTTCTTCTCGGGCAGGGCCACACCACCCCACACGACGGTCGTGCGACCCACCTTGAGGGTGACGAGGTTGGCGCCACTGACCGTCACGTTCGTCACCCGGCGCTCCACCGACGGCGGCAGCACCGTGACGACGGAGACGGCCGCCTTGAGCGCGTCGCGGGTCAGGGCCGCGTCCGAGGCGGCGTCCACGAGGGGTACGCCCCTCGGCGCCTTCCTGACCTGGGCGTATGCCACCCCGCGCGAATCCACAACGTGTAGTTGACCTTGAGGGTTCTTGGCCACGAGGACGGGCACACGCGGACTGGCGTGGATCACCAGCGTGCTGGGCCACGACCGCTCGATCGAGACGTTGGCGAGCGTCGCCATCTGGCGGACCCGGTCGGCGATGCCCCCGGAGTCCACCCGGGCGAGAGGTGTCCCGACGGGCACCGCCGCCAGGCGCGTGATCGCCGGGACCTCCCCCGCGGGGACGCCCACGACCTCGACCGTGCGAACGACGAGCAGCGGGCTGAAACCCACCACCCAGACCACCAGGCCCAGCATCCCCAGGGCCAGGGCGCCCCACCCGGCCAGCCGCCAGGGGCGTCGCCGCACGTCGGCGGCGCGCTGTTGGAACCGCGCCCGCGACGAGGCGAGCCCCGTCGGACGACTGGTGCGGCTCATGCCGGGCCGAGGGCCCGCAGCACCTCCGGGCCGATCATCGTCACGTCACCCGCCCCCACCGTGAGGACCAGGTCACCGGGCCGGGCCCGGCGAGCCGTCGCCTCGGCCACCGCCGACCAGGACGGGATCACCTCCACGTCGACGTCGGGACGGATCTCGCGCAGGGCGTCGGCGACGAGGGTGGAGGAGACTCCGGGGATGGGGTCCTCGCGGGCGCCGTAGACCTCCATCAGGACCACGGCATCGGCGGGCGCCAGCGCAGCCGCGAACTCGAGCGCGAAGTCTCGCGTCCGCGAGTAGAGGTGGGGCTGGAACACCACGATGAGCCGGCCCTGCCCGGCGACCAGCTCGGCCCCGGTCCCGACGACCGCAGCGACCTTTCCGGGGTTGTGCGCGTAGTCGTCGACCACGCTGACCCCGGCCGCCGTGCCCTTCGGCTCGAAGCGGCGGCGGGTGCCCGTGAAGCCGAAGAGCCCGTCGAGGACGCGAGTGGGGTCCTGGCCCAGGCCTGCCGTCGCCGCGGTGTAGGCGGCCGCCGCGTTGAGCAGGTTGTGCCGGCCGGGGATGTTGATCCGCAGCGCACGGCGGCGTCCCGTGGCATCCGTCAGCGTCGCCCGGCTCATCAGGCCATGGGCGACGGGCTCATTCAGCGTCACGTCGGCGTCCGGGGACCAGCCATAGGTCAGGACCCGTCGGCCGGCGGAGCGGGCGGCCTCGGCCAGGGCCCGCGAGCCGTCGTCGTCCTGGCAGGCCACGAGGAGGCCCCCGTCGACCACGGACTCGGCGAACTCGGCATACGCCCGCTGGACGTTCTCGAACGTGCCGTAGAAGTCGAGGTGGTCGGGCTGGACGTTCGTGACGATGGCGACGTCCGGGCGGTAGACCAGGAAGGAGCCGTCGCTCTCGTCGGCCTCGGCCACGAAGACCTCACCCGAGCCCCAGTGCGCGTTGGTGCCGTGCTTGGCGAGCTCGCCCCCGGCGGCAAAGGAGGGATCGGCCCCGCAGTGCTGCAGCGCCACCGTCAGCATCGACGTCGTCGTGGTCTTGCCGTTGGCACCGGCGACGGCGAGTCGGCGCGACGACGACATGGTGCTCGCGAGGGCCTGGGAGCGGTGCAGCACGCGCAGCCCACGCTGACGGGCGGCGGCGAGCTCGGGGTTGGACTCTCGGACGGCCGAGGAGATGACGACGGTGTCGACGCCCTCGAGGTGGGCGGGGTCGTGCCCCACCCAGACGGTGGCCCCCTCGGCGGCCAGCGCGGTGAGGACCGGCGTGTCCTTCGCGTCCGAGCCCGACACCCGACAGCCGCGCGCCAGCATCACGCGCGCGACCCCTGACATACCGGAGCCACCGATGGCGATGAAGTGCACGGCACCGAGCTCGCTGAGGTCCGGCACTGGCGCACGGAAGTCGAACCGCTCGTTCAGGCCGTTCACCGGCTGCTCCCGGGCGAGCCGGCACGCGCGCGCTGCACCATGTCGGCGAGTGCCTCGTCCGCACCCCGCTCCCCCACGCTCGCCGCGGCCTCGGCCATGGCCTGGATGCGCCCGCCGTCAGCGACGAGCGGGAGGAGCTCGCGGTCGATCCACTCCGGCGTCAGCGCACTGTCGTCGACGAGGATGCCGCCACCGGCAGCGACCACGTCTGCGGCGTTGAACCGCTGCTCGCCGTTGCCGATGGGCAGCGGCACGTAGACGGCAGGAAGCCCCACCGCGGTCAGCTCGCACACGGTGTTGGCCCCGGCACGTGCGACGACGAGGTCGGCCGCGGCATACGCGAGGTCCATGCGGTCGGCGAAGGCGAGCACGACGTAGGGCGGGCCCACGACCTCGGACCCCGGCTCGAACTCCTTGCCGAGGCCGGTGATGTGCAGGATCTGCACGCCGGCCGCGCGCAACCCGTCGACGCGGGCCTCGAAGGCGTGGTTCAGCCGTTGGGCACCCAGCGAGCCGCCCGTGACCAGCACGGTGGGTCGGTCCGCCTCGAGGCCGAAGTGCTCGAGAGCCTCGGCCCGGATCGCGTCGCGGTCGAGCAGCGCGATCTCGCGGCGCAACGGCATGCCGACGACGGTGGCCCCGCGCAGGGCGGTCGAGGCGAACGTCGTGGCGACGTGCGGGGTGAACCGTGCGCCGAGCCGGTTGGCGATCCCGGGTCGCGCGTTCTGCTCGTGGACCACGATCGGCACACGGCGCTTGCGCGCGGCGAGGTAGGCGGGGGTCGACACGTACCCGCCGAAGCCCACCACCACCTCCGCCCCGGTCTCGTCGATGGCACGGCCGGCGGCCGCCACCGCGGCGCGCAGGTTCCCCGGGAGACGGACGAGGTCGGAGGACGGGCGCCTCGGCAGCGGGACCTTGGGGATGGTGCGCAGCTCGTAGCCGCGGGCAGGGACCAGGCGCGACTCGAGGCCCTGCTCGGTGCCCAGCGCGGTGACCACCATGTCGGGGTCGCGCCGGCGCAGCGCGTCGGCCAGGGCGAGCAGCGGGGAGACGTGGCCGGCCGACCCGCCCCCGGCGAGCAGGACGGAGCGGGGCAGGCTGGTGCCGGACGGCGAGCCGGGCGCGGAGGCCGGGCCGGGGCCCGAGGTCATCGCCCTGCCCCCCGCCCGGACCCGCGTGCCGCGCCGCGTGACCGCCCGACGGGCAGCACTGCCAGGGAGCGGCGGACCACCGAAGGCCGTGCCGCCAGCGCCTCCGCGCAGCCGGGCTCCTGGCGGGCGAAGGACAGCAGCATCCCGAGGGCGAGCATCGTGGTCACCAGAGAGGATCCTCCCGAGGACACCAGGGGCAGCGGCACGCCGATGACCGGCAGCAGGCCGATCACGGCGCCGATGTTGACGATGGCCTGGACCACGATCCAGGCCATGACCCCGCCGGTGGCGAGGCGGATGAACAGGTCGTCGGTCCGCAGCACGAGGCGGTAGCAGACGAGGGCGAGGACGGCGAACAGGGCCAGGACGACGAGCGTGCCGGGGAGTCCGAGCTCCTCGCCGATGATCGCGTAGATGAAGTCGTTGTGCGGCTCCGAGAGCCACTGCCACTTCTCGCGGCTGGCGCCGAGACCGACACCCCACCAGCCGCCGTCGGCGAGGGCGTACCGGCCGTGGAGGGGCTGGCGGGCGGCCCCGAACGGGTCGGTGTCCTTCCCGAGCCAGACGTCGAACCGCGCGAGGCGGTTCTCGCTGGTGAGGATCATGACCGCGGCCAGCAGGCCGAAACCGAGACCTCCCACCGCGAACAGCCGCCAGGAGACCCCCGCGGTGTAGAGCACGGCAGCGACGATCGCGCTCATCACGATGACCGTGCCGAGGTCGTGGCCGAGCAGCACCAGCAGGATGGCCAGACCGGAGAAGGGAACGACGAAGGGCACCAGGGCGTGCTTGAAGTGCCCGAGCAGCTTGCGCTTGCGGGTCAGCACCGCGGCCCCGAAGAGCACGATGCCGAGCTTGGCGAACTCCGAGGGCTGGATGCTGATCGGGCCCACGGCGATCCAGTTCGTGTTGCCGTTGACGCTCTTGCCGAGCGGGGTGAACACCAGCAGCTGGAGCGCCATGGCCCCCAGGAGGGCAGGCACCGCGAAGCGCTTCCAGGTCGCGACCGACACCCGGGAGGCGATGGTCATGGCGATGGCGCCGACGGCGGCGAACTGTGCCTGCCGCAGGAAGATCGTGTAGGACGAGTCGCTGCTCTTGTACGACACGATGGCGGAGGCCGAGAGCACCATGATCAGCCCGATGATGACCAGCACCGCGGTGACGCTGAGCAGCACGTAGTACGTGGTGACGGGCGACTCGAGCCGCTGGAGCCATGCCGGCACGCGCCCGTGCTCGGGCTGCCGCGCCTTCCCGGCGGCGGCGGAGGCACTGCTCACGGCCTACTCCCCCTTGGCGCTGGCGGCACGGCGCGCGACCGCCTCCGCGAAGGCGTCGCCGCGGGCGCCGTAGTTGGCGAACATGTCCATCGACGCTGCGGCAGGAGCCAGCAGCACGACGTCACCCGGCTGGGCGAGGTCGGCCGCGTGGGCCACGACGAGGTCCATGACACCAGTGTCCGTGCTGGCGACGTCCACCACGGGCACATCCGGCGCGTGTCGGGCGAGCGCCTCGGCGATCTGGGCGCGGTCGGCGCCGATCAGGACCACGCCGCGCAGCCGGGGGGCGACGTCCCGCACCAGCTGGTCGACGTCGGCCCCCTTGAGCAGGCCACCGGCGACCCAGACGACGTGCTCGAAGGCCTGGAGCGAGGAGGCTGCCGCGTGGGGGTTCGTGGCCTTGGAGTCGTCGACGTAGCGCACGCCCTCGACCGTGCCCGCGTCGGCGATGCGGTGCGGGTCGGGGGTGAAGGCGCGGAGCCCGTCGCGGACCGCCGCCGCCGGTACGCCGTAGGCGCGGGCGAGGGCCGCGGCGGCGAGCGCGTTGGCGAGGTAGTGCGGGGCGAGCACAGGCGCGCTGCCCTGCACGTCGGCCAGGGTCGCGAGCTCCGCGGCCGAGGTCCTGCGCTGCTCGACGAAGGCGCGGTCGGCGACCACGTCGTCGACCACCCCCACCATCGACAGGCCGGGGGTGCCGAGGGTGAAGCCGACGGCGCGGCACCCCTCCTGCACGTCGGCGTCCATGACGAGCTGTTCCGTGGCTGGGTCCTGGACGTTGTAGACGCAGGCGACCCGGGTGTTCTCGTAGACCTTCCCCTTGGCGGCGGCGTACTCCTCGAAGGAGCCGTGCCAGTCGACGTGGTCGGGAGCGACGTTGAGGCAGGCCGACGCCAGCGGCTCGAGCGAGTACGACCAGTGCAGCTGGAAGCTGGACAGCTCGACGGCGATCACGTCGTACGGCTCGGGGTGCAGCACCGCCTCGAGGATGGGCGTGCCGACGTTGCCCGCGCTGGTGGCCCGCAGGCCCGCCGAGCGCAGGATGGAGGCCAGCATGTTGACGGTCGTGGTCTTGCCGTTGGTGCCGGTCACCGTGAGCCACGGCGCGGGGTCCTCCTCGGGACGCATTCGCCAGGCGAGCTCGACCTCCCCCCAGATCGGTATGCCGCGCTGCGCCGCTGCTGCCAGCAGCGGCTGGTCCGGGCGCCACCCCGGCGAGGTGACGACGAGGTCGGGCAGGGGCCCGTCGGGGAGGCCGGAGACGTGCTCGGGGCCGAGGCGGACGTCCACGCCGAGGATGTCGAGGATGTGGGCCCGCTCGCCGAGCGCGGCGTTCTGCTCCGGGTCGCCGCCGTCGACCGCGGTCACGCGGGCCCCCCGCTCGTGGAGCGCATCCGCGGCGGCGAACCCGCTGACGCCGACGCCGGCGACCAGCACCCGCAGGCCACTCCAGTCGGCGCTGGCACTCGTCAGGCCGTCCAGTCGTCCCCCGATCGGTGCACCGCTCACGTCGCTCCCACAACCCACTCTGCGTAGAACAGCCCCAGCCCCAGGGCCACGAACAGCCCGGCGATGATCCAGAACCGGATGACGATGGTGACCTCGTTCCACCCCACGAGCTCGAAGTGGTGCTGGAGAGGTGCCATCCGGAACACCCGTTTGCCGGTCATCTTGAACGAGCCGACCTGGATGATCACCGACAGCGTGATGAGGACGAACAGACCACCGAGGATGATCACGAGCAGCTCGGTGCGGGTCAGGATGGCCAGGCCGGCGAGGGCGCCGCCGAGGGCGAGCGAGCCGGTGTCGCCCATGAAGATCTTGGCGGGCGAGGCGTTCCACCACAGGAAGCCGAAGCAGGCACCCATGCCGCACGCGGCCACCACGGCGAGGTCGTGAGCGTCACGCACCTCGTAGCACTTGATGCCCGGGTTGATCTGGCAGTTCTGGTTGAACTGCCAGATCCCGATGAGCACGTAGGCCGCGAAGACCATCACCGAGGCACCGGTGGCGAGGCCGTCGAGGCCGTCGGTGAGGTTCACGCCGTTGGAGGTGCCGGCGATCATGATGTTCGCCCAGAAGACGAACAGGATCAGGCCCACGATCGTCCCCGCGAAGGCCAGGTCGATGGTGGTGTCGCGGACGAACGAGATGTACGTCGACGCCGGGGTGCGTGACTTGTCGTTCGGGAACTGCAGTGCCAGCACGGCGAAGAGCACACCGACCAAGGTCTGGCCGGCGAGCTTCTCGCCCGAGCGCAGGCCGAGGCTGCGCTGCTTGCTGATCTTGATGAAGTCGTCGAGGAAGCCCACCAGCCCGAGCCCGGTCATGAGGAACAGGACGAGCAGGCCGCTCATCGTCACCGGCGTCAGCGTCACGAGGTGCGCGACGCCGTAGGCGAGCAGGGACGCGGCGAGGATGACGGCACCACCCATGGTGGGCGTGCCGCGCTTCGTGTGGTGCGACGTGGGGCCGTCGTCGCGGATGAACTGCCCGTAGCCACGACGCACGAGGAACTTGATGAACATGGGGGTGCCGAAGAGGGCGACCACCAGCGAGAAGACCGCGGCGATCAGGACTGCCTTCACGTCGTCTCCTCCGTCACGCCGGCCAGCGTGTCACCGAGCCACCGCAGCCCCGCGTCGCGGCTGGACTTCAGCAGCACGACGTCGCCGGGCTGCAGCTCCGTGGCCAGCAGGGCCTGGGCCGCGTCGACATCCGGCACCCAGACGACCTCCTCACCCCACGAGCCCTCGTGCTGTGCGCCGCTGGCCATGGGCCGGGCGGTCTCCCCCACCACGACGAGGCGCGAGATGTTCAGCCGGACCGCGAGGCGCCCGATGGCGTCGTGCTCGGCCACCGACTCGTCCCCGAGCTCGAGCATGGAGCCGAGCACAGCCCAGGTGCGCCGACCGCGTCCCATCGCGACCAGCGCCTTGAGTGCGGCCTTCATGGAGTCGGGGTTGGCGTTGTAGGCGTCGTTGACGATCGTGACGCCGTCCGGGCGCTCGGTCACCTCCATGCGCCAGCGGCTTGCGGGGGTCGCTGTGGCGAGCGCCCGGGCGATGGCCTCGATGTCCAGGCCGCACTCCAGGGCGACGGCGACGACAGCCAGGGCGTTGGCGACGTGGTGCTCACCGTGGAGTGCCAGGGTGATCCGCGTCTGGCCACGCACGCCATCGCCCGTCACGGTGAAGCTGGGGCGACCGGCCGCGTCCAGCTCGATGTCGACGGCCCGCAGCCCGGCCTCGTGGTCCGCACCCACCAGGAGAGCTCGGGCCGCGGTCTGCCCGGCCATGCTGCTGACCACGGGGTCGTCCGCGTTGAGGACGGCCAGCCCCCCGTCCGGGAGGGCCGCGACGAGCTCGGCCTTGGCGCGGCCGATCGCCTCGCGGGACCCGAACTCCCCGACGTGGGCCGTGCCGACGTTGAGGACGACCCCGATCGTCGGAGTCGCGATACCGGCCAGGTACTCGATGTGCCCGACCCCCCGCGCACCCATCTCGACGACGAGGAAGCGCGTGTCCGGGGTGACGCGGCAGATGGTCAGGGGAACGCCGACCTCGCTGTTCAGCGATCCGGCGGGAGCCACCGTGGGCCCGGCCGCGGAGAGGACGCTGGCCAGGAGGTCCTTGGTGCTCGTCTTGCCGGAGGACCCTGTGATCCCGACGACCGTCAGGTCGGGTCGGCGTTCGAGCACGCCGCGCGCCAGGGCCGCGAACGCGTCCTGGACGTCGTCCACGACCACGCACGGCAGCTCGGCCACTTCGCGGCTGGTCAGCGCCGCCACAGCACCGGCGTCGCGCGCTGCGCCCACGAACCGGTGGCCGTCGTGGGCCGCGCCGATGCGGGCGACGTACAGGCCTCCGGGGCCCGACTCGCGGGAGTCGGTGACGACCGGACCGTCGATGACGAGCGCCGCGGCCTCCTGGTCGTCGATCCCGTGCAGACGGCCGCCTGTGAGGTCGGCGATCTCCTTCAGGGACAGGGGGATCATGCGCCCACCTCGCGGGCGCCGGTGAGCTGCTGCAAGGCCTTGCGCACTTCCTCACGGTCGTCGAACGGGTGAATGGTGCCAGCAACGTCCTGGCCGGTCTCGTGCCCCTTGCCCACGACTGCCACGGTGCTCCCGGCTCCGGCGTCCGCGGCGGCCGCCAGGGCCGCGGCGATCGCGGCGGACCGGTCCCCCACCTCGTGCAGCTCGGCCCCGGCGGCGGCCTCCCTGGCACCCTCGAGCACCGAGCGACGGATGGCAGCGGGGTCCTCGGTGCGTGGGTTGTCGTCGGTGACGATGACGATGTCGGCGTTCTCGGCAGCGGCCCGACCCATCGCCGCGCGCTTGCCGCGGTCGCGGTCGCCGCCGGCCCCGAGGACGACGACCAGCGCGCCGGGCGTGGTGGGCCGCAGCGCACGCAGGGCGGAGGCCACCGCGTCAGGCGTGTGGGCGTAGTCGACCACGGCCCGTGGGAGCCCGTGGTCGCCCTCGAGGGCGACTGGCTCCATGCGGCCGGGGACACTGGGCGGCGCAGCACAGGCGAGCTCGACCTGCCCGGCCGGGACGCCCAGCGCCAGCAGGGCCAGGGCAGCCAGCGCGGTGTTGACCCGGTTGAAGTCCCCGGGAAGGGCCGACTGCAGGGTCAGGGTGGTGGAGCCGTCGGTGAGCGCGAAGCCCAGGGGGTTGGCCTCGTCAGGCACCAGCCGCCAGTCGGCCTCGACGTCCGGTCGCGACGTCATGGAGGTCACCGGCACGGTGGCCACGCCGACCAGCTCCCTGCCCCACTCGTCGTCGACGCACACCACCCCCCGCTGGCAGCGGGCAGGGGTGAACAGCTCCGCCTTGGCCTCGAAGTACTCCCGCATGCCGCCGTGGAAGTCGAGGTGGTCCTGCGACAGGTTGGTGAAGAGCGCGACGTCGTAGACCACGCCGTCGACGCGGTGCAGGTCCAGGGCGTGGCTCGACACCTCCATGACACAGGTGTCGACGCCCCGCTCCGCCATGACCGCCAGCAGTGCGTGCAGGTCGGTGGTCTCGGGTGTGGTGCGTTCGCTCCGGATCCGCTCGTCGGCGATCCGCGTCTCGACCGTGCCGATGAGACCGGTCGTGTGGCCGAGCGCCCCGAGCGCGGAGTCGATGAGGTAGGCCGTCGTGGTCTTCCCGTTGGTCCCGGTGACACCGATGAGCCTCATCGGGAGGTCGCCCGTGCCGTAGACCAGCGACGAGACCGCGCCGAGGGCGGCGCGCGGGTCGGGGACCACGACCCGGGGCAGGTCGACACCAGCCGTGTCGAGCAGGGCCTCCCCGGCCGGGTCGGTGAGCACCGCCACCGCCCCGCGGTCGCAGGCGCCGGCAGCGAAGTCCGCACCGTGCGCGCGGGCGCCCGGCAGGGCGGCATACAGGTCGCCGGGATGCACCGCACGGGAGTCCAGACAGACGCCGGTCACCTCGGCCGCGGGGGCCGAGTGCCCTGCGCCGGCTGCTGCGGCGACCTCGGAGAGCGAGGTGGCACGCAGGACGGTGGGGCGGGGGAATGACACGGTGGACGAGACTACCGGCCTCATCTGCGACGGACGTCGTCGGACTTCGTGTCCCGCAGGACGGAGGTGTCGCCGGCAGCCGGCTTGTCGGCCTTGACCGTCACCGTGGGGGCCTTGGTGTTCGTCGGCGGGATCTCCAGCTGCTGCAGGGCGTAGGTCATGACGTCCCGGAAGACGGGACCCGCGACGACCCCGCCGAAGTAGCCCTTGATGGGCCGCTGGAGTGTGACCGACACCACCAGCTCCGGCTTGTCGGCGGGCGCGAAGCCGATGAAGCTCGCCGTCTTGCCCGAGTAGCCGCCGACGGACGCGTCGTAGCGGTCCGCCGTACCGGTCTTGCCAGCCACGCGGTAGCCGTCGATCTTGGCCTCCGGCGCGGTGCCCTCCTTGCCCACGACGCCCTCCATCATGTCGCGGACCTGCTTGGCGACCTCGGGTGAGATGACGCGCACCGGCGTGGCTGCCGGCGCCTTCGTGAACCCTCCCCGGCCATCGCCCACCGAGTCGATGATGCGCGGCGGGACGCGCACCCCGTTGTTGGCGATGGTCTGGAACACGCCGGTGGCCTGCAGGGCGTTGACCGACAGGCCCTGCCCGTACAGCACGGTGTAGCGCTGCGAGCCGTCCCAGTCCTCGGCCTTCTTGAGCAGGCCGGGGCCCTCGCCGGGGAACCGCATGCCGGACGACTGGCCGAGTCCGAACCGGTAGAAGTAGTCGTGGATCTTCGACGCCTTGATCTTCTCCCCGGCGAGCACGGTGCCGATGTTGCTCGACTGTGCGAGCACGCCGGCGAAGGTGAGGTACTCGGTCGGGTGGTCGTGGCTGTCCTTGAACTCACGCGAGTCCGCACGCCAGATCCGGTTCGGGACCTCGACGACGGTCGAGGGCGTGACGACGCCTTCCTCGAGGGCTGCCGCAGCGGTCATCACCTTGGCCGTCGACCCGGGCTCGTAGACCTCGTTGAAGGCGCGGTTGGTCCAGTTCTCGCTGCTCTGGCCCGGCGCGTTGGGGTCGAAGGTCGGGTAGGACGCGACCGCCAGCAGCTCACCCGTCCGAGCGTGCTGGACGACGACGGTCCCCGAGAGGGCCCGGGTCTGGGTGACCTTCTGGGCCAGGGCGTTCTGGGCGAACCACTGAAGGTCCGAGTTGATGGTCAACCGGATGTCCCGCCCCGGCACGGCAGGGATGGTCTGCTGGTGGCCGGTGGGGATGATGCGGCCGTCGAGGGCCTGCTCGTACGTGGTCTTGCCGGCCTTGCCCGACAGCGCCTTGTCCATGAGCACCTCGACGCCGGCACCTGCGGTGCCGTTGGCCTGCAGGAAGCCCACCAGGGAGGCCGCGGCCGTCGACGTCGGGTAGTTCCGCTCCGACGTCGGCTCGCTGTAGATGCCCGGGATGCCGAGAGCCGCGACCTTGCGCCAGTTCAGGGGCGTCACGTTCTTCTGCAGGATCCGGTAGCGGGCGGACCCGGTCAGCATCGGCTCGAGCTGCTCCGCCGGCAGGTTGAGCAGCGGCGCGAGGTCGGCTGCGGCACCCGTGACCCCGACCTTGGTGTAGATCCCGTCGACGGTCTTCTTGTACTCCGTCACCGCGGTCTGGTCGACGGTGATGGTGCGTCGCTCGATGCTGGACGCGAGCACGGTGCCGGTGGAGTCGAGGATGCGCCCTCGCATCGCGGGGATCGGCACGGTGGCGG
This sequence comes from Pedococcus sp., assembly GCF_036554925.1. NCBI lineage: Bacteria > Bacillati > Actinomycetota > Actinomycetes > Micrococcales > Intrasporangiaceae > Pedococcus > Pedococcus sp. Next base: position 4,511 of record NZ_DATBMI010000003.1, on the reverse strand, counting down.
TCCGCGAGGACTGCGCGTCCGCGGAGACCGACGACGCATCGAAGCCCTGGAGACGCAGCAGCTGGGCGGCGAAGATGCTGAAGACGAAGAGCGCGGCGAAGACCATCGTCCGCATGCGCCGCCGCGGGCTCACCGTGCCGAGCTGCACGGACTTGGGGCGGTGGCCGGCCGGCCGACGTGGTGTCGCGGAACGGGCGGGCGTGCCACGGGTCGGCGTGGTGCGGGACCCTCCGGTGCGGCGGGCGGTGGCCGGGCGGCGGGCGGAGGCGTCGGCGCCCTGGGCGCCAGGGCCTCGTGTGGCCCGCCGCTGGGCGGTCGGCTCGGCACCCTTGGGGTGGGCGCCCTCGCGTGGGCGGGCCGCCCCGGACCCCGGGCCCGGGGCGCCGTGGGGAGCGCCTCGCCCCTCCCCACGGGACGCAGCAGGTCCGCGGGTCGCACCCGGGCCCCGGCTCGCACCGGGCCCCCGGCGCGCTCCAGCGCTGTCCCCTCGGGGTGGGCGGGGCTGACCCGGGCGGGAGCCACGGGGCTGGGTCACGGCGTTTCCTCGGTCGTGGTGGGGTCGCTGGCGTGGTGGGTCGGCTAGCGCGCCGTGGTCGGCGCCTGGCTCGGCCGGTTGGACTGGCCGCGGGCCTGGCCAGGGTTCTGGCGCTGCCCCTGGGTGGCGGACTTCGTGGTGCTGGTGGTGGTGCTCGTCGTCGTCTTGGTCCGGGCGTTGACGCTGGTGGTCGTCGTCAGGACCGTGCCGTCCGGCTTCGTCACCACCACCGTCGTCGTCGTGACCTCCCCCTTGCGTGACACCGTGGTCTTCGGCCCGGTGGCCTGGGGCTTCGCGACCGCCCTGCCCGGAGACGGGGACACCGCGGTGTCCGGTGCCGTGACCACGGTAAAGCCGGGCTGCTTCGCGGCCGGTTTCGCCACGCCGAGCACCTCTCCGTCACTCAGGCGCAGGAACGCCGCCGAGTCGGCAGGGACCATCCCGAGCCGCGCCGCACGCGCCGCGAGGTTGGCTGGGGACCGCTGGGCGTCGATGGCCGCCGTCAGCGCCTCCTCGGTGTCCGTGAGCTCGCCCGACGTGGTCTGGAGCTTGTGCAGGGTGAAGCTCCCCTCCGCCATGGAGGTGTTGAGCATGAGCAGCGCCATGAGCCCACCCACCAGGAGCAGCAGGCACAGGGCCGCGAACATGCCGCTGCCGGGCTGGCCGGCGCGGGCGGGAACGACCCTCAGCGGTTGGGGCGCCGCCGGGCGGCGCTGTGGGGCCCGTGATGCGACCCGGGCGGTCGCAGTCATCTGGCTCATCGGTGCTGTCCCTTCGTGGAGCGTGTTCTCTCGGCGACCCGCAGGCGGGCCGAAGCAGATCGGGGGTTGGCTGCCTTCTCCTCGGCGCTGGGCTCCTCCGCCCCGCGGGTGAGCAGGCGCAGGTATGCCGCGTGCTCGGGCAGCTCGACGGGCAGCCCCTCGGGCGCGCTGCTGCGCGCCCCCTGGGCGAAGACCCGTTTCGTGATGCGGTCCTCCAGCGAGTGGTAGCTCAGCACCGCCAGGCGCCCGCCCACGGCGAGGGTGTCGATGGCCGCCGGCAGCGCGGTCGCCCACACCGACAGCTCCTCGTTCACCTCGATGCGCAGGGCCTGGAAGGTCCGCTTGCCGGGGTGACCGCCGCTCTTCTGGCTGGCGGCCGGCACGGCCTTCTTGAGCAGGTCGACCAGCCGGGCCGAGGTGGTGAAGGGCTCGCGCTCCCGCTCGCGGACGATGGCGGCGGCGATCCGGCGCGCGAAGCGCTCCTCGCCGTACTCCCTCAGCACCCGCTCGAGCTCGGCCGCGTCATAGGTGTTGAGGACGTCTGCGGCCGTGATGCCGCGCGACTGGTCCATCCGCATGTCGAGCGGGGCGTCCTGGCTGTAGGAGAAGCCACGCTCGGTCTCGTCGAGCTGCAGCGAGGAGACCCCGAGGTCGAAGAGCGCCGCCTGCACCTTCGGGAGCCCGAGGTCGGCGAGCACGGTCGCGAACTCGTCGTACACGGCGTGCACCAGGGTGACGCGGGCGGCATACGGCTCGAGGCGCTCCCCCGCGAGCGCCAAGGCCTCCGGGTCGCGGTCGATCCCGACGACGCGGGCGTTCGGGCAGCGCTCGAGCACCGCTTCGGCGTGGCCGCCCATGCCGAGCGTCGCGTCGACGTAGACCGACCCCTGCTCCTGCAGGGCCGGCGCGAGCAGGTCGAGGATGCGGTCGCGCAGCACCGGGATGTGCCGGTCCGCAGCTCGCCCTCGGGTGCTCATCGCTGCCTGTCCTTCCTGCTGTGGTGCGGTGGTGCGGGTATGCCGGTGGGTCGGCCGCGGTGGGTCGGGGCCGGATCGGGTGGTGGATGGGGATCGGTGGGGTGACGGGTGGTGGCCCTGCGGTCAGGTCTCCATCCGCTTCGGTGGTGCCGCCCGGGACGGGGGAAGTCGTCCCGGGATGCGAAGCGGCTGGAGACCTGGCTTCAGGGATCGCCGCGTGGCGCAGCCTTCAGCCCGGCGCGCCTAGAGGAGTCCGGGAATCACCTCCTCGCTCTGGTCGGCGAACGCCTGCTCGGTGCTCTCGAGGTAGGCCGTCCACGAGGCGGTGTCCCACACCTCGAGCTTGGAGCCGGTCCCGATGACCGTGCACTCCCGCGACAGACCTGCGTACTGGCGCAGGGCCGCGGGGATGGTGACCCGGCCCTGCTTGTCCGGCACCTCGTCGGAGGCGCCGGACAGGAAGACACGGGTGTAGTCGCGGGCTGCCTTGCTGGTGGTGGGGGCCGCCTGCATCTGACCGGCGAGACGCATGAACTCGTCCAGGGGAAAGACGTAGAGGCAGCGCTCCTGGCCCCGGGTGACGACCAGGCCCTCGGCGAGGCGGTCGCGGAACTTGGCCGGGAGGAAGAGGCGGCCCTTCTCGTCGAGCCGAGGGTTGTGGGTCCCGAGAAACACGCCGCTCACCTCCCCTCTGGCGCCTCCAGGCGACTCCACCAGCCTCCTGTGCGCCCCACTTTACTCCACCGATACCCACACAGTGCGCTGAAATGGCGCCATTTCCTCATCCGTTTGGCTATTTCCGCAGGTCAATCGGGGTGGTGGAAAGTGGTGGAAGAATGTCGCCACGAAAAGGCGACATGACACCAATTCGGTGCAATTGCGGCATACCACCCTGGGGCAGCGCCCGCGGCCGGGCACCAGGGGCGCCCGGCGGCCGTTCATCGGACGTCGCGGGGAGCAAAACCCTGTCGCGGTGGGGCGAAGTGGGAGAAGATCGACCGAAACCAAGGGAAGGGATCCGGGTGGCCATCACCGAGCCAACGAAGGGACACGTCGTGCACGACCAGAGGGAGGCCGAGGGCGACGGGAACCGGGCCGACGCGCTTCAGGCCGGGGGGATGCGCGCGCCCGAGGCGGAGGCCGCCAGCCTGCAGACCGTGACGGCCGTCGCGGGGCGGCTCGCGACGGCGATGAACTCCGTCATCGAGGGCAAGCCGGACGTCGTGCGCACGGCGATCACCGTGCTCCTGGCCGAGGGTCACCTGCTGCTCGAGGACGTGCCGGGTGTCGGCAAGACGATGCTCGCCAAGACCCTCGCCCGGTCCATCGACTGCTCGGTCCGGCGCGTCCAGTTCACCCCCGACCTGCTCCCGAGCGACATCACCGGTGTCAGCGTGTTCAACCAGGACGTCCGCGACTTCGAGTTCCGCCCCGGCGCGATCTTCGCCAACGTCGTGGTGGGCGACGAGATCAACCGCGCCTCCCCGAAGACCCAGTCGGCGCTGCTCGAGTGCATGGAGGAGGGACAGGTCACCGTCGACGGGCAGACCTACAGGCTCCCGATGCCGTTCATCGTCATGGCGACCCAGAACCCCATCGAGATGGAGGGCACGTACCCCCTCCCCGAGGCGCAGCGGGACCGCTTCATGGCGCGGATCTCCCTCGGCTACCCGTCGGCGCGCGCCGAGGTCGCCATGCTCGACACCCACGGGCAGAGCAGCCCGCTCGAGAGCCTGAAGCCGGTCACGGACGCCGCCACCATCACGGCCATGGTGTACGCGGTGCGCGGCGTCTACACGAGTGACGCGATCAAGCAGTACGTCGTCGACCTCTCGGCGGCCACCAGGGCCAGCACGGCCCTGCGGCTCGGCGCGTCCCCCCGGGCCACCCTGCAGCTGCTGCGCGCCTCGCGGGCGCACGCGGCCCTCGAGGGCCGCGACCACGTCCTGCCCGACGACGTCCAGGCCATCGCGGTCCCCGTCCTCGCGCACCGCCTCATCCCGACCGGCGAGACCCAGCTCGCGCGCAAGACGACCGCCGACGTCCTGCACGACCTCATGCGACGGGTGCCCGTCCCCGCCGCCGGCCGCTGACCCGGAGGTTCGCCGTGCGTCGGCTCCGCGACCTGCTCACGACCCGAGGGCGAGCCTTCGTCTCCGCCGGGATCACCCTGGCCGTCTGCGGCCTCGGCCTCGGCTTCTCCGACCTCACCCGGATCGGCGTGCTGCTGGTCACCCT